>JBBSIT010000154.1:0-7904 GCA_038231995.1 Acetobacterales bacterium
TCCGACCCCGGCTTAACCCGGTCGAACCGCCGTGGTACGTGACCCGTACGCCCGGTGGTGTGGGAGGGGCGGCGCCGCGAGGCGCCCCCCTATCCCGATCAACGGGCGTTTGGGGGTTTGTCGCACGTGCTGATTGGTTACATGCGGGTCTCGACCGCTGACGAGCGCCAATCCGTTGACCTGCAGCGCGATGCGCTCCGCCCAGGTCGCTCCCCTGCCGTGGGGCCATATCGCGCTCACCGGCGATTACCTCTGGAACGAAATTGACCAACCCCTCGAACGCTTCCGTCCCATCCGGGCCAACCACTTCAATCCAAAGAGTTTCGTCTTTCCTTAACGTACACGGCTGCAGAAAACCCCTCGGAACCCCGAGACGTCGCGCATGTCGTGCTGACGCAAGGCCAGCGCCTTCATGTCCTGGAGGTTGCGCTCCAAGGTCACCTGCTCGTAGGAGCCGCCGTGGACGTAATCGAAGATGACCGCGGGAAGCCGCTTCTTGGCCATGGCTTCCAGGTCGAAGATGCTGGCGACCTCGCTCATCGTGTTCTCCTTTGGCTCAAAGCTCTCCGCGCCGGGCCAGCGCCTTGATCCGGTCGCCGATGCGGCAGGCGAGGGCCTGGATGGTCAGGGACGGATTGACCCCGCCGGTGGTCGGGAACAGCGAGCCGTCGCAGACCCACAGGTTGGGGATGTCCCAGCTGCGGCCGCCGGCGTTGACCACGCTGGCGGCGGGATCGCCGCCCATGCGGCAGGTGCCCATGATGTGGCTGGTGTCGTCGTTGGTCCAAAGATCGCGGCCGCCGGCGGCGTCCAGCATCTCGCTCATGAACCGGACGGAGTGGCGCTGCAGCCGCTTGTCGTTCTCGGAATAGGAGAAGATCACGCGGGGGATCCTGAGCCCGTACTGATCGCTGTCGTCGGCGAGCTCGACGCGGTTCTGGGACCGGGGCTCGGTCTCGGCGACCGGCACGAAGCCGGCCGTGTGATTGTACTTGAGCATCTCGGTCCGCAGCGCCTCGCCCCACAGGCCGCGGGTGGCGGCCAGGGTCTGCGCCCAGGCGCGGGGCAGCGGCCCCTGGCTCATGAAGGCGTAGGCGCCGTGGAAGTCCTTGCCCTCGTCGCAGTAGTTCCAGTGCTCGGTCACCGCCATGTTGGGCGGCCCCTTGTACCAGCGGATCTCCTCCTCGAAGGTCCCCCAGACCCCCGGCCCGGCGTGAGTGGTCAGGTGCGTCCCGACCAGGCCCGAGCTGTTGGCCAGGCCGTTCGGGAACTGCGGGCAGGCGGAGTTGAGCAGCAGGCGCGGGGTCTCGATGGCGTAGCCGGCCACGACCACGTTCTTCGCCTTTTGGAAATGCCACTCGCCCTCGCGGTGGTAATGGACGCCGGAGGCGCGGCCTTGCGCGGTCATCTCGATCCGCCCGACCATGGCGAGATCGCGAATCTCGGCCCCGGCCCGGACTGCGTGGGGCGCCCAGACCACCAGCGCGCTCTGCTTGGCATTGGTGGAGTAGCCGAAGTTGCAGAAGCCCCGATACACGCAGGGCGGCGACTCGCCCCGCGGCGCCGAGACCGTGGCGAGCGGGGTGGACGCCCACTTGATCCCGAGCTTCTCGGCGCCGCGCGCCAGCACCAGCCCCGAGGCGTTCACCTCGTGCGGGCGATAGGGATAGCGTCCGCGGCTCGGACCCCAGGGATAGCGCACCGGGCCGGAGACGCTCAGCGCCTGCTCGGCCTCGGCGTAATAGGGCGCCATCTCCTCGTAGGAGACCGGCCAGTCGAAGCCGTAGCCGAGCTTGGTGCGGCACTTGAACCATTCCGGACGGAACCGCAGCGAGATCATGCTGAAGTGGACCGTCGAGCCGCCGACGCCCCGGCCGGAGTTGTTGCCACCCAGCGCGATCGGGTCGTCGCCGCCGGTGATGCGGTCGTCGGTCCAGTACAGCTTCTGCTGCTCCAGCTCGTCGGAGGCGAAGTCGTCCAACGGCCGCCAGAACGGCCCGGCCTCGAACACCACCACCGAGAAGCCGGCCTTCGCCAGCTTGGCCGCCAGGGTCGCCCCGCCTGCCCCGGCGCCGACGATGGCGAAGTCCACCGCCTCGGCGTCGGGATACTCCCGCATGGGCAGCCAGCCGCCGGACTTGAACACGTCCGGCGCGCGGCCGTCCTTGGCGCGGGGGGCCTCGGCGGTCATGGCGCCTCCTTGGCTTCCCAAGGATCGCGCTCATCGAAGCCCAGGCGCACGTAGCCTCGCGGGCTGGCGGGACCGCCGAACCCGATCTCGCTCCAGGCATCGGGATGGGCGTAGTAGATGCCCGCCACCGTCTTGAGCAGAGTGTCGAGAAAGAATTGCGTGGCCGAGAGGCCGGGCCAATCCGCCGGGTCCACCTCGCCCTGATGGACCGCGCGGAGCGTCGCGTCCTGCGCGTCCGGGGCGAGGCCGGCAAAGCCCTGCGCGTGGCGGCGGCGGGCCTCGGCGTCGATGGCGGCCAGGCCGCGGCGCCACGCCTCGCGCATGGGCGGGGCGCCGTCGTGGCGAAAGCCCTCGCCGCGGTCGGCGGCCAGCATATCGTCGATCCAGGGCGTGATCGGGATCGGGCGGGCGCGGTCGGGCTGCGGGACCAGCCGGGCGGAGATCGCCTCCACCAGCCGCCACTCCTCCTCGGTCAGGAAGCGGCGTTCGGGCAGGACATGCAGCCGCTGCGCGAGTACCCCGCGCGTCTTGGCGTCGAACGAGGGGCTGGCCCATTTGTCGAGCACGTCGTAGCCGGAATAGAGCGCCGGCGGCGCGGCGGTCGAGACCGGGGGCGGGTCGGGTTCGCTCATAGCTCTCCCCTGGCGGCAAGCGCCTCGATGCGGTCGGCGGCCCGAAGCGCCAGGGCCTGGATGGTCAGGGACGGATTCACCCCGCCGCTGGTCGGGAACAGCGAGCCGTCGCAGACCCACAGGTTGGGGATGTCCCAGGCGCGGCCGTCGCCGTTGACCACGCTCGTCCCGGCATCGTTGCCCATGCGGGCAGTGCCGTAGAGATGGTTGCTGTCGTCATCCTGGCGGAAGATGCTGCGAGCGCCGGCGGCCTCGAGGCACAGCTCCATCTGCTGCATCGAATGCTCGATCAGGGCCTTGTCGTTGTCGGTCCACGAATAGGTGACGCGGGCGATGGGCAGGCCGTGCTGGTCGAGCTCGTCGGCCAGGGTGACGCGGTTATTCTCGTCCGGCAGCATCTCGCCGACGACCTTGAGACCGACCTGGTGGTTGTAGTCCCGCATCTGCAGCGGCAGGCCTTCGCCCCAGAGGCCCTTCGCGCCGGTCAGGACGTTGACCCATTCGATCGGCATGGGCCCCTGGCTCATGAAGCAATAGCCGCCGAAGAAGTCCTTCTTGTCCTCGTAGTTCCAGTGCTCGCAGACCGCGAGGTTGGGCGGCCCCTTGTTCCAGCGGGCCTCCTCCATCGTGCCCCAGACGCCCTGGTTGCACTGGGTCATCAGGTTCTTGCCGACTAGGCCGGAGCTGTTGGCCAGGCCGTTCGGGAACTGCGGGCAGGCGGAGTTGAGCAGCAGCCGCGGGGTCTCGATGGCGTAGCCCGCCACGACCACGTTCTTCGCCCTCTGGAAGCGCCACTCGCCCTCGCGGCGATAATGGACGCCGGTGGCGCGCCCGGCGCGGTCCACCTCGACCCGCCCCACCATGGCGAGGTCGCGCACCTCCGCCCCGGCCTGCAGCGCGCGCGGGATCCAGACCACCAGCGCGCTCTGCTTGGCATTGGTGGAGCAGCCGAAGCGGCAGAAGCCGCGCTGCACGCAGGGCGGCGACTCGCCCCGGGGCGCGGAGACGGTGGCCAGCGGCATGGGCGACCAGCGTATCCCCATCGCCTCGCAACCCCACGCCATCGCCTCGGCGCAGGCGTTCAGCGGGTGGGGACGGTAGGGGTAAGCCGGCCGCTTGGGGCCCCAAGGATAGGTGATCGGGCCGGAGATCGACAGGGCGCGCTCGACCTTGGCGTAGTAGTCCCACATCTCACGCCAATCAACAGGCCAGTCGGCGCCGTAGCCGAGCAGGCTCCTCGACTTGAAGTGCTCGGGACGGAAGCGCAGCGAGACCATGGCGAAGTGGACCGTCGAGCCGCCCACCGCCCTGCCGCTGTTGTTGCCGCCCATCTGCAGGGGATTGGCGCCGTCGATGATCCGCTCGTCGGTCCAGTAGAGCTTGGCCTGCTCGGTCTCGTCCGAGGCGAAGTCCTCCAGCGGCCGGAAGAAGGGGCCGGCGTCGAAGGCGACCACCGAGAAGCCCTTCTCGGCCAGGCGGCAGGCCAGGGTCCCGCCGCCCGCTCCCGTGCCGACGATCGCGAAGTCCACCGGCTCATCCTCGGCGTACTCGCGCATCGGGACCCAGCCGCCGACATGGAACACGTCCGGGGCGCGGCCGTCCTTGGCCCGGGGGCCTGCCTCAGCGCCGACCGACACGACCGTTCTCCGCTTGCGCCTTCGCCTCGCGGCCGGGGCGGGCTTCCGACGCCTCCCAGGGGTCCCGCTGGTTGAACTCCAGCCGCACATAGCCGCGCGGACTGGCCGGACCGCCGAAGCCGATCTCGCTCCAGGCGGTAGGGTGCGCGTAGTAGGCCCGGGTGATGTCGGGCAGCACGCGCTGGCCGAAGAACAGGGCGCAGGGCATGTCGCCCCAGGCGGCATGGCTCAGGCCGCCATCCTGCATGGATTGCAGCAGGTGGTCCTGCCCGGCGGCCTCGAGTTGATGGAAGCGCCGGCCCGCGGCCGCGTTCGCCTCCGCATCGACGGCCGCCAGCCCGCGCCGCCAGGCCTCTCCCTGGGGCGGCAGCCCGGCGCGCCGATAGCCGTCGCGGTGATCGTTGAGGAGCTTCTCGTCGATCAGGGCGGCGATGGGGACGGGAGGGCGGTCCCGCGGCTGGGGCAGGATGCGTGCGCAGACGGCCTGGATCGTCAGCCACTCGTCCTCAGAGAAGAAACGTGGGCCGGGGTGCAGCGCGACCCGCCGGTCGATCACCCGGCGCGTGGTCTGGTCCCAGGAGGGCGTCCAGCGCTTGGCGAGCACGTCGTAGCCTGGATAGCGCTCACTCACGGTCGCGCTCCATCAGCGAGAGCGCGGCGAGGGCCGCCAGCGCTAGGGCGGAGAAGCTCGGCGGCGCGGGCAGGGGCGGACCGCTGATCAGGTTCTGGCTCCAGTTGCGCCAGCCTCCCATGGCGCGCGACACCCCGTAGGCGTGGAAGCCCACCCCGGCCAGGCCGAGCAGCGCGGTCAGGCCCAGCCAGCCTCGCGTGAACCAGGAGGGGCGCTTGGAGCGGGGCGCCACGGACGCCCGGAGCATCAGGGCCGAGGCGACCGGCGGGATGGTGACGGGTGCGAACATGAAGGGGTTCTGGAAGGCGCCGCGGAAATGCAGCAGGCCGGCCTCGCCCACCGTGCCCGCGATCCCCAAGCCAGTGAGCGCCGCCAGCGCCCGGCCGGCCGGAAGGCCGAGCAGCTTCGGCGCATCGCGGGGGGAGTCCTGCACGCGGTCCGCGGCGAGGCCGAGCAGGCCCGCCAGCGACAGGGCCGCCGGCGCCCCGATCGGGGCGGAGTAGAACAGGTTGAGCCAGCTCATCCCGCCGGGCCGGCGCATGATGTTGAAGACGTGGAAACCCGAACCCACGACGCCCACCGCCACCGCCGTCCCATAGACTCCGCTGCGGACCCGGCGGCGCCCCGAGCCGGCCGCCGCGTCCGTGCCGGCGAGGACCGTCATGGCGGAGGTGATCAGCGGCGTGTACATGCCCGGGTTCTCGAACGAGCCGCGGTAGTGCTCCACCGTGCTGTCGGCCAGCACGGAGAGGCCCAGCAGCGCCGCCGCCGCGTGCAGTTCCCGCACCTCGCGGGACGCCCGCCGGCCTCGCCCGGCCAGGCTCCGGCGAAGCGGACGCGCGCCCTCCGGCTCAGGGTGCGCGACGGCGCGTCCGGCCTGGACCAACGCTGTCCCGCCCGCGATCGCCAGGGCGGCCAGGCCGAGGGCTCTGGCTCCGGCCGGATCCCCGGAGGAGCCCCGGCGGCCCAGGTGCGTGGTCCCCGGCTGCCTCATTCCTTCTCGCCCGGGAGGATGTTGCTCAGCACCTGCCGGACGGCGCCGGCGATCATGCTGCCTTCGTGCGGATCGCCCTTGATGATGGTAGAAGCGAAGTTCTTGGCATTCTCCAGGCTGATGTGCGACGGCAGCGGCGGCACCTCGGGGTCGGTCTTGAACTCCAGCACCACCGGGCGGTCGGCCGCCAAGGCTCGTTCCCAGGCAGCGCCGACCTGGTCGGGATCGTCGCAGAAGATGCCCTGCAATCCGATCAGCTCCGCGAACTTGTGATAGGGGACGTCGGGGATCTGCTGGGTGGCGTTGAACTTGGGATTGCCTTCCATGACCCGCTGCTCCCAGGTGACCTGGTTCAGGTCCTGGTTGTTCCAGACGCAGCAGATCCATTTCGAGCTGGCCCAGTCCTTCCAATACTTCGACACCGTGATCAGCTCGGCCATGTTGTTCATCTGCATGGCGCCGTCGCCGACGAGGGCGATGACCGGCCGGTCGGGGTGGGCGAACTTGGCGGCGATGGCGTAGGGCACTGCGGCGCCCATCGAGGCCAGGCTCCCCGAGAGCGAGCACATCATCCCGCGCCGGATCTTGAGGTCGCGGGCGTACCAGTTGGCGCAGGAGCCGGAATCGCTGGTGATGATCGCCCGGTCCGGCAGGCGCGGCGACAACTCCCAGGTCACCCGTTGCGGGTTGATCGGATTGGCTGGCTGCAGCGCCCGGTTCTCGGCGGTCTCCCACCAGGAGGCGACGTTCTTCTCGATGCGCTCGCGCCAGCTTGAGTCGGACTTCTGCTCCAGCAGCGGAAGCAGGAGGCGCAGGGTCTCGGCCGAATCGCCCTGCAGGTTGACCTCGGCGGGATAGCGGATGCTCAGCATCGAGGGATCGATGTCGATCTGCACGCCCCGCGCCTGGCCATCCTTGGGCAGGAACTCCGAATAGGGGAAGCCGGAGCCGATCATCAGGAGCGTGTCGCACTCCATCATCAGGTCGTAGCTCGGTTCGGTCCCGAGATAGCCGATGGAGCCGGTGACCCAGGGAAGGTCGTCCGGCAGCGCGCCCTTGCCGAGCAAGGCCTTCGCCGCTCCCGCGCCCAGCCGGTCGGCCACGGCGATCACCTCGTCGGTCGCCTGCAAGGCGCCCGCGCCGACGAGGATGGCGACCTTCTTGCCGGCATTCAGCACCTCGGCGGCGCGGCGCAGGTCAACGTCGTAGGGAACCACCTTGGGTTTGGCGTAGCCCACGCCCGACAGCACCGACCCGTGCTGGCGCGGGGGGCTGTGATAGGTCGCATCCTGCAGGTCGCCAGGAAGGATCAGCACGGACACGCCGTTTTCCGCCTTGGCGATGCGGATCGCGCGATCGACCAGGACGCGGATCTGGGACGGGGCCTCGGCCTCCTGCACGAAGTCGGCGACGTCGGCGAACATGCGGTCGAGGTTCAGCTCTTGCTGGTAATGCGCGCCCCGCGACGTTCGCGGCGCCTGGCCGGTGATGGCCAGCACCGGCATGTGGTCCAGCTTGGCGTCATAGAGGCCGGTGATGAGGTGGGTCGCGCCCGGGCCGCCGGTGGACAGGCACACTCCCATCTCGCCGCTGAACTTGGCGTAGGCCGAGGCCATGAACGCCGCCATTTCCTCGTGGCGTACCTGGACGAACTCGATCTTATGCTTGTCCTTGTCCCGTTGCAGCGAGCCAAGCACGCCGTTGATCCCATCGCCGGGATAGCCAAAGATGCGGCGCACACCCCATTGGTGCAGCCGCTCCACGAAGAAATCACCGACGGTCTGGCTCATGACGGGCTCGCTTGCTGGGGGGATCGGAA
>JBBSIT010000155.1:0-7850 GCA_038231995.1 Acetobacterales bacterium
CGCCGCGACCCGCTTGCTGGACGAGGCCGCCGAGCTGGATGAGGTGGCGGGTGGGGGCGCGCCGGTTGTGCACCCCCTGCCGCTTATGGTCGGGGTCTCGATCGAGATGGCGCCTATTCTGCAGCACGGTCAGGCGCCGGCCGCCGAGCTGCAGCACCAGCCGCTTCGGCAGCGCGCCCATCCAGGCCTTGTGTGCCGGCGTCATAGTCCGCGCGGCGTAGGCGTACCAGGCGCGGGAGAGCCGGTCGCATTCGGTCCCAGCCTCGAAACCGCAGCCGCAGTCCTCGCCTTCGGCGGCCAGGTTCTCCTCGCAGTTGCCGGCGAGGACGGCGATGCCGCTGCCGATGACCAGATCGAGCGTCGCGGCCGGGTCGGCGCAGTAGGCGACGACGTCGCCGGTGCAGACGATGCGCCCGGGTGGGATTCCGAGGCGCGCCGCCTGGTCCAGCACCGCCTGCGTCGCCTGCAGGTTGGAATAGGGGCCGCCGAAGCAGAGCACGGCCGCACTCAGATCGGGCATAGTTCACCCCCTGTCAGGCACAATCTCCGGTCGGCGAAGCGGGCGGCCAACTCCGGCTGGTGCAGCGCGACCAGCACGGCCCGGCCTTCGTCCCGGGCGAGGGCGCGCAGCAGCGACAGTACCGCCTCCGCGTTCTCAAGGTCGAGGCTCGCGACCGGCTCGTCGGCCAGCAGCACCGGCGCGCGCTGCGCGAGGGCGCGGGCGACGGCGACGCGCTGGCGCTGCCCGCCCGAGAGCGTCGCGCTCCGGCGCGCGCCCAGCCCCGCCAGCCCGACGCGATCTTGGCTGGCCTCGGCCAGAGCAACCTCGGCGCCGGGCCAGAGCCGCAGCGGCGCGCGAAGGAAGCCGATCCGTCCCAGCGCGCCCACCAGCACGTTGTCCCGCACCGATAGCCGGCCCGCCAACGCATGATGCTGGAACACCAGCGCCGGGCGTCCTGCGCGCGCGACCTGTCCGCCATGGGGCAGCAGCCCTGCCGCCGCATGCAGCAGCGTCGTCTTGCCTGCGCCCGAGCCGCCCTCGATCACGACGATCTCGCCCGGGCACACCGAGAGCGACACGTCCCGCAGCACGGCCCGGCCGCCGCGTTCGACATGCAGCCGTTCGATCCGCAGGCCAGCCGACGTCGCGACGCGCCTGATATGCGTCACAGCATAGACTGCCGCAGCCAGGCCGACAGCCGGTCCGCCGTCAGGACCATGCCGACGACGATCAGTAGGATCGCCATCACTCGGCTGAAATCCAGCAGGTCCACCGCGTTCTTCAGCTCCTGCCCCAGCCCGCCCGCGCCGACCACGCCCAGCACGGTAGAGGCGCGGATGTTGAACTCCCATACGTACAGCAGCGAGGACACCGTCTGCGGCAAGGTTTCGGGCAGCAGCACGATGGTCGCGGCCTGCGCGCGGGATGCGCCGGCGGACAGCGCGGCCTGGACAGGGGCGAGGTCGGCCGCCTCCAGCATCTCGGACCACAGCCTGGCGATCGAGCCGGTCGAATGCAGCGCCACGCCGAGCATTCCGGCGAAGGGTCCAAGCCCGACGGCCGCGACGAAAATCAGTGCGAACACGAAGCCCTCGACGCCGCGGAGCATGTCGAGCAGCGCGCGGACCGGGTGATACAAGGCCGCCACGGGTGCCACCGGCCGTGCGGACAGGACCGCCAGCGGCAGGGCCGCCACGGCCGCGACGGTGGTGCCCAGCGTGGCGATGGCGACCGTCTCGGCCGCCCGCCGGGCGAGGTCCAGCGGGTCCGAGAAATCGGGCGGGAATGCGCCCGCAAGCCAGCGCGCCAGCCGCGGCAGCCCGGCCCAGAGCCGTGGCAGATCGGGCGCCACGACCGCGATGCATCCGGCATAGAGCGCTGTGGCCGCAACTAGCCAGGCGAGCCGGCGGATCACCCGCCGTCGGTGCGGTCCCGCCTGGCGGGGCCGATCCGCCCCAGCGCCCGGCCCGCCGCCTCGATCATCGCGTAGCTGTCCGGCCTGGCCGCCTCCCAGCCCGTGTAGTTGGCCGGCAGGACCTTGGCGGCCGCCGCCCCATCCAGTGCGAGCGCCGCCCTCAGTAGGGCAGCCTTCAGGCCAGGATCGAGGTCCTGGCGCACCGCGAGCGCGTCGTTGGGCAACGGGTCCGAGCGCCACACGATCTTGACGTCCTCGGCCTTCACGCGGCCCGCAGCGATCATGGCGGCCAGGTTGCGGTCGTAGTCGGTGGCGAGGTCCACCTGGCCGGTCGCCACCGCGATGTCGTTGGCGGGATGCGAGGCGCCGTCGCGATAGCGGAAGTACGTCTTTGGGTCGATCCCCTGCGTCCTGAACCAGTAGCTCGGGATCAGCCAGCCGCTGGTCGATCCCGCGTCGGCGAACGAGATCGACATCCCCTTCGCGTCTTCCGGGAACCGTTCGATCTTGAGCTCGGGGCGGGCGATGATGATTGCTTGATAGGTCGGGCGGCCCTGGTAATGCACGATGGCTAGGGCCCCGGCCCCGGCCCTGTCCCCCGCCAGCACGTAACCCCAGGGGCCCATCCAGGCGCAATCCACCTGGCCGTTGGCCAGCGCGACCGCGATTCCGGCCCAGTCGATCGTCACCTGCAGCTCATGCGGACGGCCCACCGCCTCGGCCAGGTAGCGGAAGAACGGCTCGTAGGCGCGGCGGGTGTCGCCCGGGGTGGGCTGGAACGGCCCGACGGCGAAGCGCAGCGGCGCCGGGCCGGCCCGTACGGCACGAGCAAGGCCCAGCATCGGTGCGGCCAGCAGCGTGGCGCGGCGGGTGATGGTCATTGTGGACCTCCTGGGTTGTTTGGCATTAGCCGCTGTAGCTCGCGCCACCGAGGACGTCGAACTGGGCGCAGCGCGGATGATCGAGCGGCACCGGGCGGCTGACTTCGGCCAGGGTGGCGCTTTTGTCGGTGCGTTGCGGGTCGTGGAACTTCGCCGGATCGAGGGCGTCCGGGGTGCGATCGAGCCGGGCCGTCACGATCGGGCATCCTCCTGCGACGCGTCGGCAGGTGCTGGGGCGGGCCGCGCAGCCTTCTTCAGCCGTCCTTTCAGGGTTTTGCGGGTGTGCGCCACGGCGCCCGCGCCGGGGCTGTCCGTGTTCTGCATGCGGCCGGTCAGCGGGTCCCACCAGGCCGCCTTCTCCGTCAGGCGGATCGGCTTGAGGATGATCTCGTCGCGCTTGGCGTTATGCAGGCACATGGATAGCGGGCCGTCGGCAGTAGCGACCATGAACAAGCAGGCGTCTATCCGCCCGCAGTCCAGGCAGCCGGCGTCCATGAAGTCGTGGATGAAGAAACTGAGCTTATGCGCGCGGCCACGGCTCGCCAACAGGTCCCGGCGCATCGCCCAGGCCTTCCGTGCCGCCCAGGGAATGCTGCGCGCCACCAGGCGCGGGTTCCGGGCCAGAGCGCCAGCCAGGGTCAGCAGCGCGCGTCCCCGGCTCTGCCGGTCGAACTGCCTGCCGACCGTCGCTTCCAGCACGCCGGCGAAGACGGCCTTATCGTCGAACACGTCATGCACCTGCCCATCGGCGACCAGCGTCATGGCATAGCGATTGCAATATGCGTGGCCGGCCAGCGGCGTGTCGAAGGTGATCGGCGCTCGGGCGCCCTGCTGAAGCTGCGCCGCAACCGTGTCGATCGTGATCGGCGACCGGCTGCTGCCGGCCGTGCCGCGTCCGGTATCGGCCTGCAGCTGGAACGACGCGAGGCGAACCGCGTCGGCCCGGCGCACGAAGAAGGCCGCAACGTCCGGAATCTCCTGGAAATTGCCATCGAACACCGTCGTGTTGAAGAAGACAGACAGCGGCAGCCCGGCGCAGCGGGCGATATAGTCCTCCCGGACCGTGTTCAGGGCAACCTCGGACGCATATCCCTTGCGCTCCTGTGTCATGTCCACGTGGAAGGCCACGTCCACCAGCCCGGCCGCGCACAGCTCGCTCAGCAGCGCGCGGGAGGCCTTGATCCCGTTGGTGAAGAGCGACGGGCGCAATCCGCTTTCCCGCACCCGCCGCACGATCGCCACCAACTCGTACCGGCGCCGCAATGTCGGGTCGCCGCCCGTGACCTGCACGTCGGTGTACGGCCCGTAATGGGCCCGGATCATGTCGATGCGGCGGAACACCTCGGACAGCGAGATGTCCTTCACCGCCTCGGAATGGTCCGAGAGGTAGCACAGCGTGCAATCCAGGTTGCAGCGCTGCGTGATCTCCAGCGCGACGCAGCCGATCGACCAGCGCCGGCCCATGGACTGCCGGGGGTGCCACTGCCCCGTACGCTCCATCGTCTCGCGCGCCGCCTGGATCGGGGACTGGCCGGGGCGGGGCGGGGCAGCCGGCCGGGCGGCGGCGATCTGCTCTTTGGTCATGAAGCTTGCGCCGTTGGTCAATCCGGTGGACTCCGATCTGCGCTTCTGCTCGGCGTAAAGGTCAGGGGGCGGGCGCGTCGTTCAGCGCCCAGTCGTAGGTGTCGCGGGCCACCGACGTGACGCCCTGGAGCGTCTGACGCTTCTCCGGCCGGGCGAAGCGCCGGAGGTGCTCGATCACGCCCTGGTCGGTGCCGCCGAAATCCGCATGATACCAGGCGTAGATCGACGAAACCGACAGGCGGCCGTCCCGCACCGTGAAGCCCCGCGGGCTGTTGACGTAGTCGGCCGCCGCCTGGCTCAGCAGCGTTTCCATGTTCGCGCGGCCATACGGCACCGGCTGCAGGTTCGGGCAACCCAGCGAGGCGCAGTTCAGCGTGTAGTGCGTCCGCGGGTCTTGCCAGATCGGCCGCAGGATGCGGTGCTCGATGTCGTTCAGGCTGATCGGCTCGTCCTCGACCCGGATCAGCTTGCGGTCCCCGGGGCCGCCCCCGCTGAACAGGCCCGGGGTCAGGCTGATCTTCGTGATGCTGGACACGGGATAATGCTGCAGCACCACCTGGACGGTCAGCTCGTTGTAGAGGTTCGTCCAGTATGCCCGCTGCTCGTCCCGGCTGAGCGTGCTGACGGGCACGCGCTGCAGCCGCTGCAGGTCGGCATCCAGGGCCGCGCGGTCAGCCGGCGTCACGGCGCCGTACGCGACGCGGTTGATCCCGTCCGCACCGGGCCGCAGGTAGGATTTCAGGAACGCGGCCCAGGCGCGCGTGTCAACGGTCTGGGTGCTGGCGTCGTCGTGCGCCTGCCAGCGCGTCCACAGGTCTGCGCGCGGCGCCGCGAGCGTCCTGCCCGCAGAACTCAGGACGAGGAGCAGGGCGAAGATGATGCGCATTGGCATGGCGATCCCGGTTGACTCCATGCCTATTCGACGGAGGCCGCCCATCAGGTGACATCCCTTCCGCGAATGAGTTGCGGGGGCAAGCCGGCGTCCGTGTTCCTGCCGACCGCGGCCGGCTGCGCAGGTGGCGCCAGTCGGGCCAGACCTGCTCGACGTGAGGCGCCAGTGCAGCAGCGTCGTGCGTGCCGGGCGGCCCGCCAACCTGATAGCGCCCTGGGCGGAGATCACCGGCATTGCTACGCAGGAATAGTTGTCAGCGCGAACTGATCCAGCTCGTGCGTTGTCGCGACCATAGCCGATCAACTTGACGGTGCCCCGGCGGAAGCTGGCCCGGTCATCCAGCGCCATCGCCGTGGGCGATCTCCCGGCTGCCGGCGTGCTCTCGTGTTCAAAACGCGTGCCTTAGCGTCCCGAATACCTGTCGTGTTGCACTGTCGGCATTGCGGCTGCGAGGCGGACGTGGATAGGAATGCGGAATGAATGCGACGATGCTCGATCGCCTGCTGGATACACTTGATATCACGTTAACCGCGTTCGCCATCTGCGAGATACAGCACGGCCTTCGCGCCCGGACTCTGCCCGCTCAGAAAACCGAAGCCAGGGCTGCCTGCTCGGTGCTCAACAGGATGACCAGGCTCGGTATGCCGGTGTCCCGACGCATCGCCTGACAGCGGCCTCGGCTGCCGCCCCTCGCCCGGCGCCCGATTTGTGCACCTGTTCCGGGGAGGGTGCGGTCAGCCTCTGTATAGGCTGTCCGTGCGGGCCAGCCTGTCGGGAGCGACCATTTGTGCACTCGTGCCTTGAGCACCAGCTTTGGATCCGTGCCCTGGCAGGCTGGCCACGACGGATGCCCAGTAGGAAGTCGCGCCTTTTGAGCGCCCATACAGGTCCAGGCAAGCGTCGTGGCGGCTCGTGCAACAGGGGAGGGCGAGAATCATGACCGATAACACCGTAAGCTGGTTTGCCGCCGTTGATTGGGGCTCGGCGCAGCACCAGGCCTGCATCCTCAATGCCACGGCAAGGTCGTGGGCGAGAGGGCGTTTCCGCACGGAGGTGCGGGCCTGGCAGCGCTCTGCGACTGGCTGGTGTCCTTGGCCGGCAACGCCGATGCCGTGGCGGTCGCGATCGAGGTGCCGCACGGGCCGGTCGTCGATGCTCTGCTGGACCGCGGTCTCGCCGTTCACGCGATCAACCCCAAGCAGCTCGACCGTCTGCGCGACCGGTTCAGCGTCGCCGGTGCCAAGGACGACCGGCGTGGCGCCCGGGTTGCGGCCGTCGGGCTGCGCACCGACCCGCATTTGTTCCGCCCCGTGCAGGTCGGCGACCCCGCCGTGATCGAGCTACGCGAGTGGTTGCGCCTGGCCGAGGAACTGCAACAGGAGCGCGTGCGCCTGGGCAACCGCGTCCGCCAGCAGCTCTGGCGCTATTACCCGCAGTTGCTCGAGCTGGCCGACGACGTGACGGCCGAGTGGGCCTTGGCACTGTGGGCGGTGGCGCCGACCCCGGCCAAGGCAGCGCGCCTGCGCGAGACCACGCTGGCCCGACTGCTCAAGCAGCACCGCATTCGCAAGGTCGATGCCGAGACCGCGCTCGGCATCCTTCGTGCGCCCGCCATCAAGGTGGCCGCAGGCGTCACCGAGGCCGCCGTCCTGCACCTGCGTTCCCTCGTGGTCCGGCTGCGTCTGGCCAATCGGGAGCTGCGCACGGCCGAAGACAAACTCGATGAGATCTGCGCGGCGCTGAGCAAAGCAGCCAACGCTGGAGAGGACAGCGCACCCACCGATGCCGCGGTCCTGCGCTCGCTGGCCGGGGTCGGCAAGGTGACGCTCGCCACCCTCCTCACCGAAGCGTCCGGGCCGCTCGGCCGCAGAGACTACGCGGCACTCAGAACACTCTCCGGCGTAGCACCCGTCACCAAGCGCAGCGGCAAGACCTGCATCGTCGCCATGCGCTATGCCGTACAGAGTCGATTGCGCCAGGCCGTGTTCCACTGGGCCCGCGTGGCCGTCCAGAACGACCCCAAGTGCCGCAACCGCTACGTTGCCCTGCGAGCGCGGGGCCACTCCTACAGCCGTGCCCCGCGCGGTGTCGCCGACCGGCTGCTCGGGGTCGCCTGTGTCCTGCTGCAGAGGCGAGCGATGTTCGAGCCCGAGCACGGCACGCCGACGACGTCTTAGACGTCTGCCATTCCCACCGAGGCCAGAGGCATACCCTTCATTCCCGGCTGCCCATCTGGCAAGCGGCCGTGCGCGCGTCCAACACTGTGGACAGCGCGAGCACAACGCCGCACTCAACCGAGCGGACATACGCCCACATCTCGCGGCCGAGCGGCCCTGTCGATCAGCAATCCGGCACTTGACCCCGGGTAGGAAGTCCAAAGCCATGACGCACGGTCTGCCTGATGAGGACTTCAGACAGATGGGCTGAGGCGCGTCGAGGCGATAGGCAATTCGAACCCGAGATGTAACGATACAGCGTGACCAGTTTTCTCCCATGTAGCAACAGGAGTCTCCAATGAGGGAGCAAACGAGGCCTGCCAGTGCCCCGCGCGCCATCGGTGTCGCGTCGTTGCACGCC
>JBBSIT010000156.1:0-7839 GCA_038231995.1 Acetobacterales bacterium
TGCGCCCCTGAGCGCCAGCGCCGCCCGCGGTCTCGCCGCCATACCGCGCGGGTCAGGCATGCCCCGCTCCGCCTGCACGAGTGCGGCCCGCCGCGCCGCCAGCAGCCCAGGCATCGCGAGCGCCAGGCGGAACCCCCGCGCCTCCACGGCCTGCCGCGCCCCGCGCAGCAGCGTCGCTGGCGCTGGCAGTGCCCCGGCGCGCACTAGCCCGGCGCGCCGGGCAGCGAGCAGGTTCGGCAGCGACAGCTCCAGCCGTTGCGCCCGGTCGTCCAGCCGCTGCCGAGCACCACCGACCAGGCTGGGCAGGTCCGGCAGGCCACGCTCGGCCCGGCCCAGCCGCAGCCGCCGCTCCTGCGTCATCCGGTGCAGACCGGCCGCCAGCCGCGCCGCCTCCTGCGCCACCGTCGCCGCCAGCTCGGCGCGGGACGGCACGGCCAGCTCGGCCGCCGCCGTCGGCGTGGGCGCGCGCCGGTCGCTGGCGAGGTCGATCAGGGTGTGGTCCGTCTCGTGCCCCACCGCCGAGATCAGCGGGATTTGGCAGGCCGCCGCCGCGCGCACCACCGCCTCGTCGTTGAACGCCATCAAATCTTCAAGGCTGCCGCCGCCGCGCGCGACGATCAGCACGTCCGGCCGCGGGATCGGTCCGCCGGGCCGGATCGCGTCGAACCCGGCGATCGCCGCCGCGATCTTTGCCGCCGCGTCCGTGCCCTGCACCGGCACCGGCCATACCAGGATGGGCCGCGGGAAGCGCCGGGCCACCGTGGTCTTGATGTCCTGCAGCACCGCGCCCTGGCTGGAGGTGACGACGCCGATCACGTCCGGCAGCAGCGGCAGCCGCCGCTTGCGCGCGGCCTCGAACAGCCCCTCCTCGGCGAGCCTGAGCCGCAGCCGCTCGATCCGCGCGAGCAACGCGCCCTCGCCGGCATACTCCATCCGCTCGACGATGATCTGATACGAGCTGCGCTCGCCATACGCCGTGACCCGGCCGGTCGCGACCACCTCCAGCCCGTTCTCCGGCACCAGGCCGAGGCGCGACACGCTGCCTTTCCAGACGATGCCGGAGAGCTTGCCGCCCTCGTCCTTCAGCGAGAAATACAGGTGCCCGGACGGGTAGCGCCGGAACTCCGTGATCTCGCCGCGCACCCGCACCCGGCCGAACGCGCCCTCCAGCGTGCGCTTCACCGCGCCGGAGATTTCCGACACCGTGTATTCCGGCACGTTCGAGACAGCGGGGCGCAGGTCGTCCATCGGGGCAAGCTATGCTATGCGCGCCTCCTGGTGAAGCGGGGGAGGAAGCATGCGGGTTCTGGTCGTGGGCGCCGGCGGGCGGGAGCACGCGCTGGCCTGGGCGCTGGCCGCCTCGCCGCTGCTCACCAAGCTCTGGGTCGCGCCCGGCAATCCCGGGACGGCGGTGCTCGCCGAGAACGTGGCCATCCCTGCGACCGACTTCGCCGCCCTCGTCCATTTCGCCCACGACAACGCCGTGGACCTCGTCGTGCCCGGCCCCGAGGCCCCGCTGGTCGCCGGGCTGAGCGACTCGCTCCGGGCCGCCGGCATCCGCTGCGTCGGCCCCACCGCCGCCGCCGCCCGGCTCGAAGGCAGCAAGGCGTTCACCAAGGCGCTGTGCGACGACGCCGGCATCCCCACTGCCCGCTGGGAGCGGTTCGAGAGCGCCGGCGCCGCGCGCGAGTTCGTCCGCCGCCGCGGCGCGCCCATCGTGGTCAAGGCGGACGGCCTCGCCGCGGGCAAGGGCGTGGTCGTCGCGGCCACGGTTGCAGAGGCCGAAGCGGCGGTGGACGCCATGCTGGCCCTCGGCGCCAGCATCATCGTCGAGGAGTTCATGCAGGGCGAGGAGGTCAGCCTGTTCGTCCTGTGCGACGGCGCCGACGCGGTGTTCCTCGGCGCCGCCCGCGACCACAAGCGCGTCGGCGACGGCGACGCCGGGCCGAACACCGGCGGCATGGGCGCGTTCTCCCCCGTGCCGGGCTTCGACCCGCAGCCCGCGCTCGACGGCATCATCCGCCCCGCGCTGGCCGAGATGGCCCGGCGCGGCACGCCGTTCCGCGGCATCCTGTTCGCCGGCCTCATGCTGACCGGCGAGGGCGCCAAGCTGATCGAGTTCAACGTCCGCCTCGGCGACCCCGAGGCGCAGTGCCTGCTGCCCCGGCTGCGCAGCGACCTGCTGCCCGCCCTGCTAGCCGCCTGCGACGGCGAGCTGGCCAACTTCAGCCTGCGCTGGCGCGACGAGGCCTGCGTCGCCGTCGTCATAGCCGCGAAGGGCTACCCGACCGACCCGGAGCACGGCAGCGTGATCGCCGGGCTGGACGCGGCGGCCGCTATGCCCGGCGCCCTGGTGTTCCACGCCGGCACCCGGCAGGACGGCGACCAACTGGTCGCCGACGGCGGACGAGTGCTGACGCTCGTGGGCCTCGGCGCGGACCTGCCGGCGGCGCGCGACGCCGCCTACCACGCCGTGCGCGCCATCGACTGGCCCGGCGGGTTCTGCCGCCGCGACATCGGCCTCAACGCCTTGCTTTGAAGAACTCCCGCAGCAGCGCCGCGCATTCCCCCTCGCGCACGCCGCCCACCACCTCCGGCCGGTGCAGGCAGCCTGGCGCCTCGAACACGCGGGGGCCGTGCTCCACCCCGCCGCCCTTCGGGTCGTAGGCGCCGAACACCACGCGCCCGACCCGGAAATGCACGCAGGCGCCGGCGCACATCAGGCAGGGCTCCAAGGTCGCGACCAGGGTGCAGCCGGGCAGGCGAGGGCTCCCCACCCGCCGCGCCGCCGCCCGTAGCGCCAGCAGCTCGGCATGCGCCCCTGCGTCCGCATCCGCCTCCACCCGGTTGCCCGCCCGCGCCAGCACCGACCCGTCCGGCGCGAGCACGACCGCGCCCACCGGCACCTCGCCGCGCCCGGCCGCCGCCCGGGCCTCCTGCAAGGCTAGCGCCATCGGCGTCATCGACGTTCGGGGCGCAGTGGAATGAGGCAACTAGGGAGCATCCCCCCGTTCGCGGGAGAAGACGATGCCGTCCGGCAACAGATGGAGCGGGTGTCCCAAAGGAACGATCGCAACCACGGTATCGATCTGCATATCTTCGTAGAAGTCAGCGTAAACCTCAGTCACAGCCACTTCGAGGTTCTCACGCTCATCCTCGGTCAGCTCGCGTTCCACCTCTGCCTTGAACACGATGCTTCTGGTAGCATCCTCAAATGAGAAGGAGTACTGACGAAGAGCGATGGGAGTCTGCCCTCCCAAAGCTCTCCGGGCAGACCACATGATGTGTTCACAGTAATTTTTGGCCATCAGAAATGCTCCGAAACGAGCGTGATCAATCGCTTTCGTCTTCACTGGGGTAAAGCTCGGTCGGGGAGGGCGTGCGCCCCGTCCTGCGGATAGTGAACGCCTCCGCAGAACCTTGGCAAACCCTCCCCGCTCGCTCGGCTCCTTGCTCCCGCGGCCCGCCCGGGTCTAGTGACGGCGCCATGAGCGCACGCATCCGTCCCCTCGTTGGCATCACCCTGGATGCGGAGCAGCCCGGCGGCTACTCCAAATACCCGTGGTACGCGCTCAGGGCCAATTACGCCGAGGCAGTCGCGGCCTGCGGCGGCCTGCCCGTCGCCCTGCCGCACGACCCGGCGCTCACCCACGCCTACCTCGACCGCATCGACGCGCTCGTCGTCACCGGCGGCGCGTTCGACGTCGATCCCGCGCTCTACGGCGACCCCGGCCGCCACGCGACCGTCACCCTGAAGGAGGAGCGCACCCTCGCCGAGCTGGCCCTGGTGCGCGGCGCGCTGGCGCGGGACATGCCGGTGCTCGGCATCTGCGGCGGCCAGCAGCTCCTGGCGGTCGCCCTCGGCGGCACCCTGGTGCAGCACATCCCCGACGAGGTCCAGGGCGCGCTGGAGCACGAGCAGCCCAACCCGCGCCACGAGTTCGGCCACACGGTCCGGCTCGTGCCCGGCACCAAGCTTGCCCGCATCGTCGGCGCCACGGACATGCGGGTGAACTCCGCGCACCACCAGTCCGTGCGCGACGCCGGGCCGCGCGCCGTGGTGAACGCAATATCGCCGGACGGCGTGGTGGAGGGGGTGGAGGATGCGCGCTACACCTTCTGCCTCGGCGTGCAGTGGCACCCGGAGTTCCTGATCGACCCCGGCGACCGCCGCATCTTCGAGGCCCTGGCGGCGGCGGCCAAGTGAGCGACGCGGCCAGTCCCGAACACGGCGAACGCATCGCGAAATGGCTTGCCCGCGCCGGCGTCGCCAGCCGGCGCGACGCCGAGAAGCTGCTCGCCGCGGGCCGCGTCGTGCTGAACGGCGCCCCCGGCACCCACCCCGCCACTTTCGTGAACCTCGGCGACATCGTCCAGGTCGGCGGCGCCGTCGTGGACGCGCCCGACCGCACCCGGCTGTGGCGCTATCACAAGCCAGACGGGCTGATGACCACCCATCGCGACCCGCAAGGCCGCCCCACCGTGTTCGAGCGGCTGCCGCCGGGGATGCCCCGCGTCGTCAGCGTCGGCCGGCTCGACCTGAACAGCGAGGGGCTGCTGCTGCTCACCAATGACGGCGCGCTGGCCCGGCGGCTCGAACTGCCCAGCAACGGCTGGCTCCGCCGCTACCGCGTCCGCGTGTTCGGCACCGTGGATGAGTGCGCGCTCGCCGGCCTGGCCCGCGGCGTCACCGTCGAGGGCGTGCAGTACGGCCCGATCGAGGCCGGGCTCGACGCACGGCGGGGCAACAACTCCTGGCTGAGCGTGGCTCTGCGCGAGGGCCGCAACCGCGAGGTGCGCCGCGTGATGCAGCACCTGAACCTGCAGGTCACAAGGCTGATCCGCGTCGCCTACGGCCCGTTCCAGCTCGGCCTGCTCGAACGCGGCGCGGTGGACGAGATCACCGGCAAGGTGCTGCGCGAGCAGCTCTCCGCGACGCTCAAGCCCGATAAAGCCTGATCGTGCGCATCGTCGCCGGCGCCTGGCGCGGCCGCGCGCTGGCGGCCCCGCCCGGCGACGCCACCCGCCCCACCGCGGACCGCGTGCGCCAGGCCCTGTTCGACATGCTCATGCACGCCCCCTGGGCCGGGCCGGACGCGGTGCGCGGCGCCACGGTGCTGGACGCCTTCGCCGGCACCGGCGCGCTCGGGCTGGAGGCGCTGAGCCGCGGCGCCGTCCACGCCACCTTCATCGAGCGCGACCGGGCCGCGCTCGCCGCCCTCCACGCCAACGTCGCCGCGTGCGGCGCCGCGGCCATTGTGCTGGCCGCCGACGCGCTGCGCCCGCCGCCAGGACGGCCGTGCGGGCTGGTGTTCCTCGATCCGCCCTACGGCCAGGACCTGGTGCCCCGCGCGGTGGCGGCGCTGCGCGACGTGGGCTGGATCGCATCTGGCGCGCTGGTCGTGGCTGAGGTCGGCCGCGCCGAGCCGTCCCCGGCGCCCGGCGGCCCGCTCGCGACCCGCACGCACGGCGCGGCCCGGATCGAGATCTGGCGCGCCTGAAACCTACCGCCGCCCGAACATCCGCTCCAGCTCGGCCCGGCTCAGCTTCAGCACGGTCGGCCGCCCGTGGCTGCACGTCGCAGCCCGCGGTGTCGCCTCCATCTGGCGCAGCAGGGCGTCCATCTCCGCCTGCCCGAGCCGCCGGCCGGCGCGGATGCTGCCGTGGCAGGCCAGCCGCGCCAGCACCGCGTCGAGCCTTGCCGCCAGCGCCGTCGCCTCGCCGCTCTCGGCCAGCTCGTCCGCGAGATCGCGCAGCAGGGGCGCCGGGTCGGGGGCGCCGAGCGCCGCGGGCAGCGCGCGCACCAGCACGGCGCCGGGTCCGAACCCCTCGATCTCCAGCCCGAGCTCGCGCAGCTCGGTTGTTCGCGCCAGCAGCCGAGCGGCGTCGGCCGGCGCCAGATCCACCACCGCCGGCAGCAGGAGCGGCTGCGCCCGCACCCCGCCGGCGGCATGCTGCTCGCGCAGCGCCTCGTGCGTCAGCCGCTCATGCGCCGCGTGCTGGTCCACCAGCACGAGGCTGCCATCGGCCGCCACGGCGAGGACGTAGGTGTCCAGGATCTGCGCCACGGCGGCGCCCAGCGGGTGAGGGGAGGGCGCGGGCGCCGGCAAACTGCGCGCCGCCGGCATGGCGGCCAGCGGGAGCTGCGCCTCCGAGAAGCCGACGTAGCGCGGCTTCGCGCCGCCCGGGACCAGCCGCAGCGCCGGCCGTGCCGCGACCGCGCCCCCGGCCAGCGCCCGGCCGAGCGCGCCGATAACGAGCGAGCGCACGCCGGCCGGATCGCGGAAGCGCAGCTCCGTCTTGGCCGGATGCACGTTCACGTCCAGCTCGTCCGCCGGCAGGTCGAGGTACAACGCCGCCACCGGATGCCGCCCGGCGGCGATCACGTCGCGATAGGCGACGCGCAGCGCCGTCTTCAGCACCGGGTCCGCCACCGGGCGGCCGTTCACCACCAGCCCCTGCGCCAGCCCGGTCGCGCGCGACACGGTGGGCGCGCAGGCATAGCCGGACAGCAGCATTCCCCCGCGCGCCTCCTCGACCGGCAGCAGCGCCGCCGCCGCTTCCGGTCCCAGCAGGGCGGCCACCCGGGCGGCGCGGTCCTGCCCGGGCAGGTCGAACGCGACCCGGCCCTCGATCTCGCAGCGGAACGCCACCCCAGGCGCCGCCAACGCCAGGCGCCGCACGGCCTGCTCGGCGTGCTCCCCCTCGGTCCGGGGATGCTTGAGGAACTTGCGCCGCGCCGGCGTCGCGTAGAACAGGTCGGCCACCACCACGCGGGTGCCCGGCGCCCCGGCGGCGGGTGCCGGCTGCGTAACCGCGCCGCCCTCTACCCGGATGGCGAAGGCGTGCGGGCTGCCCGGCGGGCGCGAGGTGATGTGCAGCCGGGCCGCAGCGCCGATGCTCGGCAGCGCCTCCCCGCGGAAGCCGAGCGTCGTGATCCGGACCAGCCCTTCATCCGCGAGCTTGGACGTCGCGTGCCGCAGCACGGCCAGCGCGAGATCATCCGCCCCCATGCCGCTTCCGTCGTCCGTCACCTCGATCCGCTCGATGCCGCCGCCGGTGAGCGCCACCGCGACCCGGCGGGCGCCGGCGTCCAGCGCGTTCTCCACCAGCTCCTTCACGGCAGCGGCCGGCCGCTCGATCATCTCGCCGGCGGCGATGCGGTTGACGAGCGACTCGGGCAGCAGGCGGATGGGCGCACGGTCCATGCCGCGAGCCTATCCCGCGGACGTTAAGTTAGAACAGCCCGCTGAACAGGCCCTGGCGGCGGCGCTGGATGATGGGCGTGTCGCCCGCGGCCGTCGCCTGGCCGAGCGCCGCGTTCTGCCGCAGCCGCTGGCTCTCGCGCGCCGGGTCCACCACGGTGCCCGGCGGCGGCGGGCTCTGCCAGAACATCAGCCGGTCGGTGAGGCTGCGGCTCGGCGCATCGAGCTGCGTCTCGCCGTCGATCCGGTTGCGGATGTTGGCGGGCGCCGGCGGTCCGGCGGCGGCCAGCAGCGCCTGCTGCCCGGGCGAGGCCTCGGGTTGCCGGCCCAGGATGGCGTCCGGCGCCAGCGCCGCCTCAGCCTGTTCGCGCTGCGTCAGCTCCTGCGGCCGGGTGGCGCCGGGCCGGGGCGGGCGCAACTGGAAGTCGGGCGGCATCGACAGCGGCGCCCGCGTCGTCACCTGGAACTCGTCCGGGGCGTCGCGGGTCAGGCCGAAGGTGCGGGTCAGCTCGTCGCCGCCGCACGCGGCGAGGCCGAGCACGCTGGCGAGCGCGAGGGGGCGCAGAAGGATTTTCATGCGTCTCATTTTAGGGCTGCCGCCCCGCGCCCGCAAGCCGGTTGGGCCGCGAGCGCA
>JBBSIT010000157.1:0-7831 GCA_038231995.1 Acetobacterales bacterium
GCGTGGCAGCGCCGGCGCAACGCCGCCACCACCAGGGCCGACTGGCGGTTCACCACCGCAGACGCACGCATCAAGCTCCGCAAACTCTACCCGACTACGGAGGGATGACAGAGCACTAGTTGGGCAGCGCCTGCACCCGCCACACCGTCTGCAGCTCCTGGCTCGGCGGCCCGGCGATCGGCGCGATCCAGCGGTTGTAGATCGCCTGGATCTCTCCGGAGCGGAAGAGATCGGCAAGCACGCGATTGCCGACGTGCCGGAAGGCGGAGTCGTCGCGCCGCACCACCACGGAGTAGGGGTCGAAGGAGAGCAGCCGCCCGACCACCGCGTAGCGGTCCGGGTTGGCGGCCTTGGCGATCAGCCCGTGCTCGATGATGGCGTCGGTCACGTAGGCATCGACGCGCCCGCTCTCGAAGGCGAGCCAGCCGCGGGGCTGGTCCTCGGTGTCGAGGAAGCGGATGCCGAGGCCCAGCTCGCGGTCCAGCGCCTTCATGATCCGCTCGTTGGTGGTCCCCTGGTTCACGGCGACGCGCTTGCCCTTGAGGTCCTCGATCTCCTTTATGCCGGAGTCCTTGCGCACGAGTAGCTGGTTGCCGGTGATGTAGGTGGTCGCGAGGAAGTCCACCTGCCGTTCCCGGGTCAAGTTGTGGGTCGTGGTCGAGCACACCATGTCCACGGTGCCGTTGACCAGCAGCGGAATCGACGTAGTTCCCGTGATGGTGACGTAGCGCACCTCGATGCGCTCCATCTTCACCTCCTGGCGTACGGCCTCCGCGATGCGGCCACAGAGGTCGATCGTGTAGCCGGTGGGACCGCCAGCCGCGTCCACGAACGAGAAGGGCGGGGAATTCTCGCTGCGACCGATGACGATCCGTCCGCTCTCCCTGATCTTCTTCAGCGTTCCATACAGCTCCTGCGCCGCCGCAGCGTTGCCGAGACCCGCCGAGAGGGTGCTGGCGAGGATCAGCCCGAGCAAATTCCGCATCTTCTCTCCCCAGTCCGCGCCGCGCTGCATGGTCAGTCCGGCTCGCGGACGATTTGGGCGACGATCTCGCCCAGGCGCCGATAGTTGTCGGCCTCGTTGTAGGCCTGCGCGGACAGCCGCAGCCATAGCGCGTCGGACTGCGCGAACACCGGCACGTCCGTTCGCTCGTCCAGCAGCCGGCTCCGCAGTGCCAAGGCCCGCTGCGTCGTCGCCGGACCGTCGAGCGGCAGGCGCACCAACCCCATAGCGCCCAGGAAGGCACCCTCGGCCGCGGTCTCCGTGTTGAGGCGCCGCGCGATCATGGACGAAGCCTCGGCTGCCAGGGCGGCGTTGCGGGCGCGTAGGGCGCCGCCTCCCAACCGCTCGTGGAAGTCGATCGCCGCGTCCACGGCCAGGAAGGCACTGGGATCGCGCGTTCCGGTCCAATCGAATTCGGCGAGGAAGCCGTTGCCGTAGCCGTGCGAGATCGTCACGGGATGCAGGTCCCGCTGCCGGTCCGGCGCGGCCCAGAGGAAGGCGCAGCCCTTCGGCGCCATCAGCCACTTATGGCAGTTGCCCACATACCAGTCGGCCCCGATCCGGCGCATGTCCAATGCGACCTGGCCCGGCGCGTGCGCCCCGTCCACCAGCACGGGCACGCCGGCTTCGTGACAGAGCGCCACCACGCGCTCGATCGGCAATACCAAGGCGCTCGACGAGGTGATGTGGTCGAGCACGGCAAGACGCGTGCGCGGGTTGATGGCGCCGGCGAGGGCGGCGAGGACGCCCTCCTCGGTCGGATGCGGGAACGGAATGGCGGCCTCGGTGATCTGGGCGCCTGCCGCCTCGCTGACATGGCGGATGGTGTTGCGGACCGCGCCGTAGACGTGGTCTAGCATCAGGATCTCGTCGCCGGGCTCGAGCCGGAGCGAGCGCAGCACGGCGTTGCATCCGACCGTCGCGTTCTCCAGGAAAGCGATGTCCTGCCCATCGGCGCCGATGAACCCGCCGAGCCGCGTCGCCGCGGCGCGGAGCGCGTCCGGCAGGACGCGGCGCATGAAGCGGCTCGGCTGCGCTTCCATCTGACGGCGCCAGTCATCCTGGGCGGCCAAGACGACATGCGGCGTCGCACCGAACGAGCCATGGTTGACCGTGAGCCAATCCGGATCGAGGCGCCATTCCTGCCGGATCGCTGCGCCCAGCACAGGCAGGGCGGCGGAATACTCAGTCACGATCGGGTTGCGGAGATGGCGGCTGCACATCGACACGAGTGGCTTCGAAAAGCCGCGATCATCGAACCGCCTTTCATACTCCTGTCCCGCGAACCTTGTGCCGAGTCCAATGGTTAACGCAAGCCACCGTCCACACATGCAACACGCTCATGCCGTACAAAGGCTGCGGCGCGACGACCATGCCCGGCATGGGCTCAGCCCCGCCGCTCGGCCAGAACGTCCGCCAGGAAGTCCCGCACCAGGGGCAGCGCCTTGGTCCGCTCGTGCGACACGCCGGGCATGAGGTCGAAGCGGACCTTGACACCCGCCTTCTCGAACGACGCAGCCAGCGCGCGCAGCCGTTCGGGCCGGGTGCGCCCGGCGTCGTTGGCGCCCTCCATCCAGTAGCCGCCGCCGGGCTTGTGGGTGATCTCCCATGTCTCCAGGTCCGCGTCGCCGACCAACATCTGGACGGGCACGCGGGCGAGCGCCGCCGGGTCGAACGCGATGCCGAACCGCTCCGGCAGGTCGCGTATGCCCACCCACCAGTCGCGCTCCGGGTCCAGCAGCGTGACCGAACCCGACGCGCCGACCGAGGCCGCCCAGAGCTTGCCGGGATGCAGGATCGCGAAGCGGTGGGCGAAGTGCCCGCCGCCGGAGAAGCCGAACACGGCGATCAGAAGGTCCACCGCCTCCCCCTTTCCCACACCTGGCGGCACGTACATGGCATAGTGGAAGCGCGGGTCCGCCTTGCTGGCGAATATCGCGGTCGGGCCCAGGTCGTAGATGGCCATCGCGCGGCTGGCGGCCTCTTCCGACAGTTCGGCTATCTTGATCTCGTTCACCAGCTCCGTCCGATACCGTTTGCCAGGTTGCATGCCTCAAACATCGCACCTGTCCTGTACGTCACGGCGTCGTCCTAATCGTCGTGGCGAAGGTATAACCGTCGCCGCGGGGTGGCATCGCGAGGTCGCGGCGCAGGCCCCAGGCCGCCTTCATGTGAAACACCGGCAGGATAGCCTGGTCCTCCATCGCCCGCCGGGTCGCCTGCCGCACCAGGGCCGTGCGCTCGTCGTCGTCGAACGTCGCCTCGGCGCGCTGCAGCAGCCGGTCGAATTCGGGATCGCTGTACTGGGTGTCGTTGGAGGCGCCCCGTCCGCGCGCCATGTCCCGTGTCTCCAGGTTGGTCGAGAGCGCGCTGGTGGCCAGGCCCGAGGCGCTGCCGAACCCTATCATGAAGGCGGAGAACTCCTACTCCCCGTTGGTCCCGCGCGCCCTGCGGAAGAACACGGCCGCCGGCATCACGTCCACCTTCGTCCGGATGCCGACCGCAGTGAACATCTGGGCCACAGTCTGGCAGGTTTGCGCGCCGCCGGCGAAGCGGTCGTTCATGCAGTGCAAGGTCAGGCCGAAGCCCTTGTCGTAGCCGGCTTCGGCCAGCAGGCGGCGCGCCATGGCGGGGTTGTAGGCGGCCGGCTGCAGGCCGGGGTCGTGCCCATCGAAGCCCGCCGGCATGAACTGGCTGGCGGGAACCGCGCCGTTCTCCATCGCGCGCTCCGCGATCCCCGTGCGGTTGAGCGCGTGATCCATCGCGTGCCGCACGCGGTGATCGTTCAGCGGGTTGCGCGCGAGCGGCGTGCCGTCCGGCCCGGTGACGAAGGGCGACGCGCCCCGCCGGTCCAGTGCGACATACAGCATGAACACCGAGGTGGCGGTCAGCAGCTTGGTCTTCGGATTCTCGGCCACCCGCCCGTGCAAGCTGGCCGGCACCGCGTCGATCACGTCCACGTCGCCGGACAGCATGGCGGCCACCCGGGCGCTGTCGTTCGGGATGAAGCGGAAGATGACGCGAGACCACGGCTCCGCCGCGCCGCGGTAGCCAGGATTACGCTCCAGCACGACCTCCTGGCCCTGCGTCCACTTGCCCCAGCGATACGGCCCGGTGCCGATGGCGGCGCGGCCACCGTTGAAGTCCTCGCTCGTCGCACCCTGGGCCGCGCGGGCCGTGACCATGCCGATGGTCGTCAGGTTGAAGGGCAACTGAGCGTTGGGCTCCCGCGTGCGCAGCAGAACCGTGTGCGGGCCTGCCGCCTCCACGGCCTCGATGTCCTTCAGGTAGGCGCGGTAGGTCCTCACACCTTCGATCGTCTGGGCGCGGCGGATGGAGAACACCGCGTCATCGGCCGTGAACGGCGTGCCGTCGCTGAACACCGCATCGGTCCGCAGCGTCAGCTCCCAGCTCGTGGGGCCGGTCGCGCGCCAGGACTGCGCCAGGCCCGGCGTCGGCTGCATCTGCGCGTCCTGCACCAGCAGCGGCTCATAAACGTGCAGCTCCACGTTGCGGTTGGGGGTGAACAGCAGATGCGGGTCGGCGCTGTCGATCGCCGCCTTCATGCCGATCCGCAGCTCCTGCGCCATGGCACTCGCCGCGAGGATCGGCAGGACGCAAAGCCCTGCGAACGCCACCCGCCGCGTGTAGCGCGCCAACACGACCCCGCTACGCACGGTGGATGTTCCAGAAGAATGGCATCCCGACAACGCGGTCCCGCAAGTTGGCGCTGAGGGCGGTGGTCCGGTACACGCAGCCCAGCGGGATGCAGGGCAGCTCGTCCATGCCGACGACCTGCATCTCGCGCGCGATGCGTTTCTGCTCGTCGGGGGCTGTGGCCGCCATCCATTCGTCGCGCAGCGTCTCCAGCCGGGGCACGGTGGGCCAACCGAACCAGGCCTCGCGCCCGTTGCCGCGCAGCAGGATGTGGGTGGCCGGGTTCAGGAACCAGAGGCCGGGGAAGGACCAGCAGCCAACGGACCAGCCGCCCTTATCCAGCGGCTCCATCGAGCGTCGGCGCTGCGCCACCGTCCCGCTGTCGGACAAGGCGACCTCCACGTTCACGTCCAGCCGGCGCAGCAGGTCGGCCGTCACCTGCGCAAGGGCGCCGGTGACCACGGTGTCCGTGGGGCCGATCTGCCGCACCTGCTGGCCGCTGTAGCCCGCCTCCTTCAGCAGGCGTTTCGCCTTCGCCACGTCGCGCGGCCCTTTCAGCGGCTCCAGACCGGCATCGCTCGCCATCGGAGAGCCAGGCGGGAAGAAGCCGGTTCCTACGGCGAAGTTCTTCGGGTCGGTCCCGGCGGCCGCCATGACGAAGTCGGATTGATCGATGGCCGGCAGCAGCGCTTGCCGCATCGCCTTGCTTTCGAACGGCGGGTTGAGCTGGTTCCAGCGCATGACGTTGATGCTGGGCAAGACCTCCACCCGGCCGACCTGCAGGCTGCGCGACCGGCGGACCAGGTCGAGGATCTCCGAAGGCGGATCGGCGAACCAATCGATCTCGCCCTGTTGCAGCGCCGCGGCGGAGGTGGAGGCGTCGGGGATGATGCGCCACTCGATCCGGTCGAAGCGGGCCTGCTTCGGCCCGGCTGTCAGGCCCGTGCCCGCGTCCGGCGTGGGCTGGTAGGCGGCGAACCGCTCGTAGGTGACTTGGCTGCCCTGGCGATACTCGTCCTGCTTGAAGCGGAACGGGCCGGAGCCCGTGGTGTCGGTCAACTGCTTGTCGGCGGGGGTCTGGGCCACGCGCTCGGGCATGATGAACGGCACGGGCGCGATGACCTGGGCCAGGCTGGGAATCAGCAGCGGGAACGGCCGCTTCAGGCGGAAGCGGATGCGGCGGTCGTCGGGGGCCGCCATCTCGTCCAGCGCGGCGCGCAGGCTCTGGCCCATCGGCGCGACCGACATCCAGCGCTGAAGGCTGGCCATGCAATCGCGGGCACGGATCGGCTCCCCGTCGTGTAACGTGATCCCCTGCCGCAGGGTGACGGTGCACAGCCTGTCGTCATCCTCGAACAGATGTCCTTCCGCGAGTTGCGGCCTCGGCTGGAACTCGCCGTCCGTGCCGTACAACGTGTCATAGATCAGGTAGCCGTGGTCGCGCACGACGTCCGCGGTGGTCCAGATCGGGTCCAAGCCGGTCAGGTCGGCATAAGGGACGAAGCGCAGCACGCGTTGCGCCGTGGCCTGCGCGAGCGCCGGGCGGGCCAGGGACGCGGTGCCGGCAACAGCGGCGGCGGATGACAGGAAGCGGCGTCGGTCCATGGTGCTTACGCTCCCGGGTTGGCGTGATGCAGGAAATCCTCGATGGCGGAGGTGGCGGTCCGCAGCGCTTGGGCTACCCGGTTGGCCTGCCGGCGCAACCCAGTGCGCGCCATGCAGGCGGCCGAGTGCTCCAGGCCTGCAAGCACCAACGCCGGCGCAAGCCCGGGCAACAGCCGGGACACCCGCCCCGGATCGTGCTCGAACGCCGAGCTTGCGTGGAACAGCACGGGGTTCAGAGTACGCACGGCGTACAACTGGACCGCGTCGAGCGCCGCCGGATCGCTGCCGGAGGCTTGCAGCCGCCGGGCCGCACCGCCGAACGTTTGCGCGAGGTGGGCGAGATCCGCGATCACGTCCAGGCCGGGCGCCGCCTCGGCGTATTCGCGCAATGCCGCCAGCATGTCCCCTTCCATGGCTGCCACGTCGAGCGGCAAGCACGGCGCATCGATCAGTCCATCTACGAGCGCGTGATGCACGTCCATGTCCACGGCCAGCACGGCGGGATCGCAGCGGTCCGGCGTGTCCTGCTCGGTCTGCCACCACCATGCCAGGCCGCTGTCGGGCAAGTGGTCCGAGCTTGCAGCCGGCAGGAAGGCGCTGACCTGCAGGGACGGCAGGCCGATGCCCAGGAAGCTCTGGTCGGAATTGCGGGCCGGGCGACGCGGGTCCACGTAGGCGTCCGCGCGCCGCAGCGCGTGGCGGACGAACGCGTCCTCCGCCGGCGGCAGCGGTCCGGCGACGCGCGCCACGGTCGCGGTCACATACTCCGCCACCTCGGACGACGTGTTCCGCACCGCCTTCGTGGTGGCTCCAGCGGAGCCGACGATGTCGACGTTCAGGTAACCGATCGCGCGGCTGTGCAGGTCCTGCCAGGCATGGTCCGCATACCAGCTCGACCCGGCATAGGCGCCCTGCTCGTGCCCGGTCCACCAGGCCAGCCGCAGTCCGTAGCGTGGGCGCGGACCCGCCGCATAGCGCCGCGCTAGTTCCAGCAGCAGCGCGGCGCCGGCAGCATTGTCGGTAGCGCCTTGCACCCACGTGCAGAAATGGGCGCCCACCAGCAGGAACCGGTCCTCCCTTCCCGGGATGTGCGCGACCGGCATGCGGACGGGCCGCCATGCCTTGCGGGTTTCCGCCACTAGAGTCGCCTCGACCGGCCCGGCCGTGCAGCGCGCCCGTAGCGCCTCCCCATCCGGGCGCGACACCTGCACCGCTGGGATGCTGGGCAACTGTGCGAGGTCGGCGGCCTCCACCGGCGCGCCCCACAAGGGCGAGGCGGAGACGAAGTGACGCTGCGGACCAGAGGAGACCGCGATCACGCCGACGGCGCCCGCTTGTGCCGCCGCGTGCAGCACGCCATGGCGCGGCATGCCGTCCACCACGGCGATGCGGCCATCGAGGCGCCTCCCGGCAAAGTCGCCTCTGCCGCAATCGACCAGCGGCCCCGTGACGCCCGCCGGGCCGGAGTCGGCGCCGAAAGCGATGCCGTTCGCGGCGAAGCTCTCCGCGTCCGCCAGGACCTCCGACCGGACTGGCCAGCCTATGAATGCCTCGAACTCATGAACC
>JBBSIT010000158.1:0-7786 GCA_038231995.1 Acetobacterales bacterium
CCGGCGCGTCCAGCCGCTCGGACAGCTCGGCGTGCAGCGCCTCGGCCTCGGCGCCGTCCGCCTTGCGCTGGATCACGTCCTCGACCTCGCGAATGATCCGCCGGCGCGCCGCAACGCGGTCTTGCCCGGCGGCGGCGGCGCGCGGCGGCAAAGGCTCGGCGACCTTGCGCGCGAGGGCGATCGTGCGGCGCACGGCGCGGGAGATGCGGTCGAAGGCAGCCGCGGTGTCCTGCACAGGCGGGGCGCCCGGACCATCAACCAGGTCCTCGCCGCCGGCCTGGGACGTGGCTTGCTGATGGACGCCGCGGGCGAGGTCCACGCCCATGTCGATCAGCTCGTGCAGCACCCGGCGGTAATATTGCGCGTCCTCGGCCTGCTGGTCGGCTGGGTCGGCTGGAAGGAGCTGCGCTGTGGCGGAGGGCATGGACGGGTTAGGGAGTTTATCCTTGAGTGCTGTCAAGGGTTGGCTCGTGGCCATGCCACGGAACCCTATGCTCCCCGCAGGCGACATCAAGAAAAGTCCTGCCAACCCCGCCGCGAGAATAAGACGGACGACGGCTCGCCGCGCGCGTAGGATTGCTGCAACGCGAAAGGATGCCCCCATGGACCTGCACCGCAGAACCGCCTTGCTCACCGCCGGCGCCCTGGCGCTGGGCAGCCGCACCGGTCGCGCCCAGGCCGCACCCCGCCGCGGCGGCACCGTGTCCGTCCACATCAACGCCGAGCAGCGCATCCTCAACCCGGCGCTGCGCGCCTCCACCGGCGTCTATCTCATCACCTCCAAGATCATGGAGTCGCTCGTCGATCTCGACGCCAAAGGCGCCCCCGACCCGATGCTGGCGACGAGCTGGGACGCTGCGCCGGACGGCTTGACCCATACCTTCCGGCTGCGCCAGGGCGTCGCCTGGCACGACGGCAAGCCGTTCACCGCGGCCGACGTGCAGTACTCCGCGATGGAGTTGTGGAAGAAGCACCTGAATTACGGCACCACGCTGCAGCAATATCTCGAAGCCGTGGACACGCCCGACCCGCATACCGCGGTGTTCCGCTACAGCCGGCCGATGCCGCAGGACCTGCTGCTGCGCGCGCTGGCGGACCTCGGCTACGTAGCGCCGCGCCACGTGTTCGAGGGCACCGATGTCCTGCAGAACCTGGCCAACACGGCGCCGATCGGCACCGGGCCGTATCGCTTCGTGAGCTACGAGCGCGGCCAGTACGTGATCGCCGAGCGCAACCCGAACTACTGGCGCGAGGGCCTGCCCTATCTCGACCGCATCATCTGGCGCTTCATCGGCGACCGCGCGGCAGCCGCAGCAGCCCTCGAATCCGACCAGGTGCAGGTCAGCCCTCTCAGCTCGCTCAGCCTCGCCGACATGGACCGGCTGCGCAGCGACCCTCGCTTCGAGGTCAGCACTCGCGGCAACGAGGCCAACGCGGTGGAGAACACCGTCGAGTACAACTGCCGCAACAAGTACCTGTCGGACGTCCGGGTGCGCCGGGCCATCGCGCACTCGCTCGACATCCCGTTCTTCTGCGAGAATTTCCTCTACGGGTTCGGCAAGCCCGCGACCGGGCCGATCCCCAGCTCCTCGCCGGGCTTCTTCCCCGCGGGCAGCAAGCCGCCCTACCCATACGACGTGGCCCGCGCCAAGGCGCTGCTGGACGAGGCCGGGCACCGCGCCGGCCCCGGCGGCACCCGTTTCTCGCTGCGCCTGCTGCCGACCGTCGCGGGCGAGGACGTGCCGCTGTTCGCCACCTACATCCAGCAATCGCTCGACGCCATCGGGATCAAGGTGGAGATCATCCAGCTCGACGCCGCCGGGTTCCTGTCCCGCACCTATCGCGACTGGGACTTCGACCTCGCCACCGGCTGGCACCAGTATCGCGGCGACCCGGCGGTCTCCACCACCGTCTGGTACCGCTCCGGCAGCCCGCGCGGCGCGCCGTGGACCAACCAGTTCGGCTGGCAGAACGACGCTGCGGACAAGCTGATGGACGACGCCGCCAGCGAGATCGACCCGGCCAAGCGGAAGGCGCTGTACGCCGAGTGGGTGAAGGTGGTGAACGCCGAGATCCCCGTGTACATGGCGATCGAGCGGCAGTTCATCACGGCCAGCAGCAAGCGGCTGCAGAACGCCAACAACAACCCGCGCTGGGCCAGCAGCCACTGGGCGGACCTCTGGCTGCAAGCCTGAGCATGATCCGATCGATCATGCTCTGCTTGACTGATCAAGCTTGAGCCTCGCCGTCGTCGTCCTGAAACGCCTTCTCGCCAGCCTGCCCGTGCTGGCGATCATCCTCGTAGGCGTGTTCCTGTTGCTGCAAGCGGCCCCGGGGGACACGGTGGACGCGCTCATGGCGCAGGCAGGCGGCGGCGACGCGGCGTCGGCCGCGCAGTTGCGCACCTTCTACGGCCTGGATGCCTCGGTGCCGGTCCAGCTCGCCCGCTATCTCTGGCGGCTGGTCCGGCTCGACCTCGGCTTCTCCGCCATCTACGGTAAGCCGGTCGCCGAGGTGATCCTGGAGCGGCTGCCGGCGACCTTGCTGTTGACGGGATCGTCGCTGTGCTTCGCGGTCGCCGGCGGCGTCGCGCTCGGCGTGCTCGCCGCCCGCCGGCTCGACCGCTGGCCGGACACGCTGATCTCGCTGCTCGGACTGCTGTTCTACGCGACGCCGAGCTTCTGGCTGGGGCTGATGGCCATCGTCGTGTTCGCGGTCAAGCTGGCCTGGCTGCCGCCCGGCGGCTTCGGCAGCGTCGGCGAGGGGCTGACCGGGCTGGACCGCGTGCTGGACGTCGCGCGCTACCTCGTGCTGCCCACCGCCACGCTGTCCGGCATCTTCCTCGCGATCTATCTGCGCATCATGCGCGCCTCCATGCTGGAGGTGCTCGGCCTCGATTTCGTGCGCACGGCGAGGGCCAAGGGCGTAGCCGAGGGCGCCATCATCGTGCGCCACGTGCTGCGCAACGCGCTGCTGCCCGTGGTGACCTTGGTGGGGTTGCAGGGCGCGACGCTGCTCGGCGGCTCCGTCGTGATCGAGAGCGTGTTCAGCCTGCCGGGCCTCGGCCGCCTCGCCTACGAGAGCGTGGTGCAGCGCGACCTCAACATGCTGCTCGGCATCGTGTTCGTCTCCGCGCTGCTAGTGATCGCGGTCAACCTCGCGGTGGACCTGGTATACGCGCGGCTCGATCCGCGAATAACAACGTGATCCGGCTGCTGCGGAGCTGGCCCGCGGCGATCGGGCTGGCGCTGACCCTGCTCGTAATTGCCGCCGCGGCGGCCGCCGGCTGGCTGTTCCCGCGCGACCCGCTGGGCCTCGCCGGCCGGCCGCTCATCTGGCCCGGCGATAACCCGCGCTTCCCGCTCGGCACCGACAACTCCGGCCGCGACATCGCCGCCCAGGTGTTCCACGGCGCGCGCGTCTCGCTCGCCATCGGCCTGTCCGCCACCGCCATCGCGCTGGGCATCGGCACCCTGGTCGGAGCACTCGCCGGCTACTACCGCGGCGCGGTCGATCTCGTGCTGATGCGCATCACCGAGGCGTTCCAGACCCTGCCGGCCTTCCTGCTGCTGCTCGTGCTGGTCGCGGTGTTCGGCGGCTCCATCACGACCGTCACGGTCGCGATCGGCGTCGTGTCCTGGCCGGCCTCGGCGCGGCTGACCCGCGCCGAGTTCTTGACGCTCCGCGAACGGGAGTTCGTCGCGTCCTGCCGGGTGCTCGGCATGCGGGACTGGCAAATCATGCTGGGCGAAATTCTTCCCAATGCGCTGCCGCCGCTGCTGGTCTATGCCAGCGTCGTCATGGCGGGCGCTATCCTGCTGGAGAGCGCGCTCGCCTTCCTCGGCCTGTCCGACCCGAACGTCGCGAGCTGGGGCAACCTGATCGGCCGCGGCCGCGGCGTGCTGCGGACCGGGTGGTACGTCTCCGCCATCCCCGGCATCGCGATCATCGTGACCGTGCTCGCGGTGTCGCTGCTCGGCCAGGGGCTGAACGACGCGCTCAATCCGCGGCTGCGCCGGAAATGACGGCCGCGCTGTCGATCGAGGGGCTGAGCGTCCGCCTGCCGCCCGGCGCCGACCGGGAGTTCGCTGTCCGAGACGTATCGCTCGCCGTGACGCCCGGCGAGGTGCTGTGCCTGGTGGGCGAGAGCGGCTCGGGCAAGTCGATCACCGCGAGCGCCGTGCTGCGCCTGCTGCCGCCAGGCGTCACGGTCGCGGGTGGGCGCGTCATGCTGGGCGGCGAGGACCTGGCGGCGCTTTCGGAGTCGGCAATGCGCCGGGTGCGCGGCGCACGGATCGGCATGGTGTTCCAGGAGCCGATGACCGCGCTCAACCCGCTGCACCGGGTCGGCGACCAAGTTGCAGAAACGTTCCGCACCCATACGCGCCTCGGCCGCGCCGCGATCCGCCAGCGCGTGCTGGTGTTGCTGGAGCAGGTCGGCCTGCCCGACCCGGCGGCTGCTGCGCGCGCCTACGTGCACCAGCTCAGCGGCGGCCAGCGTCAGCGGGTCGGCATCGCCATCGCGCTCGCGCTGGAACCCGCCGTGCTGATCGCGGACGAGCCGACGACGGCGCTCGACGTCACCACCCAGGCCGGCATCCTCGCGTTGATCGACGGGCTACGCCGGCGTCTCGGCATGGCGGTGCTGTTCGTCACCCACGATTTCGGCGTGGTCGCCGAGATCGCCGACCGCGTGGCCGTCACGCAGCACGGCGTCGTGGTGGAGCAGGGCAGGGCGGCGGACGTGCTGAACCGCCCGCAGCACCCCTACACGCGCGCGCTGATCGCCGCCGTCCCGCCGTTAGCACCCGCGCCGAAGCGCCCGGTGTCGGACGAGACCATCCTCGCGGTCGAAGGCGTGTCCAAGACCTACCGCACCGGCGCCTGGCGCGCCCGCCGCGTCGTGCATGCGCTGGATAGGGTCAGCCTGGCACTCCCGCGCGGCGCCACGCTGGGCGTCGTGGGCGAGAGCGGGTCCGGCAAGAGCACGCTCGCCCGCTGCCTCGTGCGGCTGCTGGCGCCCGATGCTGGGCGGATCAAGCTGGAGGGCGAGGACATAACGGCGATCCCCATGCGCGAGGCCGCGCGCCGGATCGGCATGGTGTTCCAGGACCCCTACGGCTCGCTCAACCCGCGCCGCCGGGTCGGCGAGCTGATCGCGCAGGGGCCGATGGTGCACGGCATGGCCCGCGCCCCGGCCATGGCGCGCGCCCGCGAGCTGCTCGCCCTCGTAGCACTCGACCCGGCCTCCGCCGACCGCTTCCCGCACGAGTTCTCCGGCGGCCAGCGCCAGCGCATCGCCCTCGCCCGCGCCCTCGCGCTGGAGCCGCGCGTGCTGGTGGCGGACGAGCCGGTCTCGGCGCTCGACGTGTCGGTGCAGGCGCAGGTGCTGGCCCTGCTGGCGGATTTGCGCGCGCGGCTCGGCCTGTCCATGGTGTTCGTGACGCATGATCTTCGGGTTGCCGGGCGCATCTGCGACCGCATCGCCGTCATGAAGGACGGCCGCGTGGTCGAGGAAGGCCCCGCCGCCGACGTGCTGCTGCACCCGAGGGACTCTTACACCCGCGCGCTGCTCGCCTCCGTGCCAGGCCGCGACTGGACGCCTCCCTTGGACGCGCCTGCCCCCGCCCTCACATCGAGCCTGTCATGACCCGCATCATCGCGCTTGCCGACCGCCTCGCCGACCGCTTCGCCGCCCGCGCCGACGCGCATGACCGCGCGGGAACCGTCGCGCACGAGAACTGGGAGGACCTGCACCGGGAAGGCTATCTCCGGCTCGTGATCCCGCGGGAGTACGGCGGCGAGGGCGCCAACGTGCTCGACATGGTGATCGCGCAGGAACATCTCGGCCGCGGCGACGCATCGACGGCGCTGGGCACGGCGATGCTGATCAACGTGCTCGGGCGGGCCAGGGACGCGGGGACCTGGCCGGAGCCGATCTGGGCCGCCGTCTGCCGCGAGCTGGCGGAGCGGGGCGGCGGGATCAACAACTGCGTCACCGAGACCGAGCTCGGCAGCATCTCGCGCGGCGGCACGGTAGCCACGGCGGCGGTGCGCGCGCCGGGCGGCTGGCGCATCACCGGGCACAAGATCTTCGTCACCGCCGCGTCCGCGCTGCGCTTCCTCGTCACCGCCGTGGTGCTGCCGCCGACCGAAGACGCGCCGCGCGGCTGGACGGCCAACGCCATCGTCCGCTGCAGCGACACGGGTTTGCGCATCGAGCCGACTTGGCGCGACGCGCTCAGCCTGCGCGCCGCCGGCAACGACGACGTGTATTACGACGACGTGTTCGTGCCGGATGACTGGGTGGTGGACCGCCGGCCGATCGGCACGCCGCCCGCCGCGGCCGCCTCGGCGCAGAACCCCTGGGGCCTGGCGGTGGCGGCCGTCTATCTCGGGGTCGGCCAGGCGGCCTGCGATGCGGCATGCGACTACGCGAACGCCCGCGTGCCGCCCTCCCTCGGCGCGCCCATCGCGACGCAGGCCCACATCCAGCAGGCGATCGGCTCCATGGGGATCACGCTCGGCGCCGCCCGAGCCGTGCTGCACGACGCGGCGCGGAGCTGGGTGGAGCAGCCGGAGCGGCGGCCTGAGCTGTCGGGCTCGCTGGCCGCCGCAAAGTACCTCTGCACCAACGCCGCCTGCAGCGTGACGGAGACGGCGCTGCGCGTCGCCGGCGGCTTCAGCCTGACGCGGTCGCTGCCGCTGGAGCGCCTTTTCCGGGACGCGCGCGCCGGGCTGTTCGCCCCGCCGCAGGACGACCTGGCGCTCGGCATCATCGGCCGCGCCGCACTGGCCACCCGGGGCGCCGCGGCCCAGCAACGCGCAGCGGAGTAGCGCCCATGACCCTGCCCATCCCCGTGCTCGACCACGTCGTCATCAACGTGCGCGACCAGCTCGACGAGGCCGCGAAGACATACGAGCGCCTCGGCTTCCATCTCACGCCGCGCGGCCACCACACGCTCGGCTCGATCAACAACCTCGCGGTCCTCGGCACCAACTACATCGAGCTGCTGGGCGTGCCGCCCGGCGGCGCGGGCCGCACCGACGTGCTGGACTGGCCGCAGGGCCTGAACGGCCTGGTGTTCAAGACGTTCGACGCCGACGCGACGCACGCGGCCCTGGCCGGCGCCGGCGTGCCCGTGCTGCCGCCGCAGTCCTTCTCCCGCCCCGTCGCCGACGGGAACGCCGCCTTCCGCACCGTGCGGCTGGAGCGCGACGCCGTGCCGGCCGGCCGGCTGTTCTTCTGCGAGCACGCGACGCCGCAGCTCGTTTGGCAGGACGAGGAGCGGCGGCACCCGAACGGCGCGCTCGGCATCGATCGGGCGGTGGTCGCCTCCACCCGGCCGGAGGCGCTGCTGGACCTGTTCGCCCGCATGTTCGGTGCCGGCGCGGTCGAGGGCGGCACGCTGCGCGCCGGGCTGTCCCGCATCGACGTGGTGGAGCCCGGGCAGCTCGCCGCCGAGTACGGCGACGCGGCGACGCCCGCTTATGGGCGAGCGGATTGGATGGCGGCGCTCGTGGTCCGCACCCGGTCGCTCGCCCGCGCCGGCGAGGTGCTGCGGGGGCTGCCGGGCCTGGCCGAGCGCGGGGGCGGCCTCGTCGTGCCGGCGTCCCAGGCGTTCGGCACGACCATCGAGGTCCGCGGCTGATGGACCGCCCGCTGCTGCCCACCCCGGCCGACCCCCGCCTGACGCTGCGCGTCACCGGCATCGACCAGAACGGCGCCGCCGTCGAGACCGCCGTGCCGACCGAGCGGGCGCTGACCCTGTTCCTGAACGGCCAG
>JBBSIT010000159.1:0-7765 GCA_038231995.1 Acetobacterales bacterium
CACGTTGCGGGGCAGCAGCGCGTCGGCCTTGGCCTCGTCCGCCGGGCCGGCCCAACCCGCCGGCGGCGGCGGCGGCGCCAGGCCGAGGGCGCCGGCGAGCTGCGCCAGCTTGTGCCCGGCGTGCTGCCCGCCGCGCAGGATGGCGCGCCGCCGTGCCGGGATGAAGTAGGAGAGCGCCGAGCCGCGCAGGTCCACGACGAGGTCCCACACCGTGCGGACCGTGCGGCGCCACAGCCACAGCCAGTGCGCGTCGAAGCGGCGCTTGTCCACCACGAGCGTCGCCTCCCGTCGCGGCATGCGCGCGAACACGCCCTCGGCGACCGGGCCGCAGGCGATGGTGAACCGGGCGTCCGGGTGGGCGCGGAGCAGGTGGTCGAGCAGCCCGGTGGAGAGGACCGCGTCGCCGATCCGGGTCGCGGTGATGAACAGGATACGCATCGGCGCCCCTGTAGCACTTCTTGCCGCCGCGCGCGCCCCGCCCCAATGTCTTCCTATGAGCAAGCTGGCGCACCTGCCCGGACGGGCCGTGATAGAGATTTCCGGCGAGGACCGCGTGGCGTTCCTGCAGGGCCTGGTGTCGAACGACGTGGCGGTGGCGGCGCCGGGCCGGGCCGTGTGGGCGGCGATGCTGTCGCCGCAGGGCAAGTGGCTGGCGGACTTCTTCATCCTCTCCGATGGCGAGCGGCTGCTGCTGGACTGCGAGGCGGCCCAGGCACCGGGGCTTGCGCAGAAGCTGTCGCGCTTCCGGCTGCGGTCCAAGGTCGCCGTCCAGGTCGTTCCGCTGCACGTCTATGCCGCGTGGGACGGACGGCCGGACGTACCGGGAGTCGTCGCGCCAGACCCTCGCCTGCTTGACGCGGGCTGGCGGGTGCTGGCCGACTCGGAGCTGCCCACGAACGCGGATGCGGCGGAGTGGGACCTGCACCGGCTGGCGCTCGGCCTGCCCGACGGGTCGCGCGACCTGGAGGCGGACAAGACCGTGCTGCTGGAGGCCGGGTTCGACGAGCTGGGCGGCCTGTCCTGGACCAAGGGCTGCTACATGGGCCAGGAGCTGACGGCGCGGACCAAGTACCGCGGCCTGCTGAAGCGCCGGCTGGTGCCGGTCCGGGTCGAGGGTCCGCTGCCCGAGCCAGGCACGCCAGTGCTGCGCGATGGCAAGGAGGTCGGCGCCATGCGCTCCGGGCGTGGCAGCCGCGGCCTGGCCGTGCTGCGGCTGGAAGCCATCGGCGACACGGCGCTGGCCTGCGGCGACGCTCTGTTGCTGCCAGAGCCGCCCACATGGATGCAGCTCACCCCGATGCGGCTGGCTGCCCCCGCGCAGTAAGCGCGATCCGCCGCCCGACCCAGTCCGGCCGCGGCAACCCGGTATGTGCGGCAACGCCCTCCGCCACGCGTGCCGCAGCATCCGGCGGGAAGGCCGCGCCCGCGCGGGCGGCGAGGTCCACGTAGACGAACATCAGCTCCTGCACGGCGCAGCGCGCCCCGGCCGCGAACATCTCGTGCGCGAGGTGCAGCCGTTTCGCGTCTGCGCCCAGCATTTGCGTCGCGACCCGCATGCGCTCGCCGACGCGCAGCTCGCGCTCATACAGCGTATTCGTCTCCACGGCGAACACGGCGCGTCCGGCGCGCCTGCGGTAGTCCGCGCCGATGTCGAGCGCATCGAACAGCGCGTCCGTCGCCAGGTCGAACACGACGACGTAGTAGGCCAGGTTCATGTGGCCGTTGGCGTCGATCCACTCCGGGCGGACGATCGCCTCGGGCGCCACGAACGGAGCGGCGATCATGCCGCGCTGCGCAGCGCGACCGTCGCGGCCAGGCTCTCACGGATGAAGCCCACCAAGGGCCCGACCATCGCCATGCGGCCCTCGGCGTCGCCGAACACCGCCATCTCGGCCGTACCCAGCGGCGGCAGCCAAGCCACCTCGCACAGGCCCGGCGGCAGGCTGCTCTGCCCCAAGATGGTCACGCCCAGCCCGGCCTGCGCCGCCGCGATGACGCCGAGCAGGCTGGCCGAAGTATAGACCATCTCCTGCGGGATGTTGGCGTGGGCCAGTGCGGCGAGCGCGCGGTCGCGGAACATGCAGCCGGCGGGAAGCATGGCAATTCGGAGCGGCTGGCCGGGCTCGGGCGGCTGCCAGTCCTCGGCCGCAACCCAGACCAGCGTCTCCGTCCAGATCGGCGTGCCGGTCAGCTCGCCGTCGCGCCGCTTGCCGATCACGAGGTCGAGCGCGCCGCGCTCGCAAGCGGTGCGCAGCTCGTGGCTGCGGCCAACCTCGACCTCGAGCCGCACGTCCGGGTAGGTCGCGGCGAAGCGGGCGAGGATGCGGGCGAGGTGCTGCGGCACGAAATGGTCGGCGACGCCGAGGCGCAGCCGGCCGGTCACGGGAGGTGCAATCATGCGGCGCACCGCCTCGTCGTTCAGCGCCAGGAGCCGCCTTGCGTAAGCCAGCAGCACCTCGCCGTCGCGCGTCAGGCGCAGGGTGCGGCTGGTGCGGTCGAACACGCGCTTGCGCACGAGGTCCTCGAGCCGCTTCACCTTCAGGCTGATGGCCGATTGCGTCAGACCGAGCACGTTGCCGGCGGCGGTGAAGCCGCCGGTGCTCGCGACCGTGGCGAAGCAGCGCAGCAGGTCGATGTCCAGATCGGGGTAACGCACCGGCCTCTCCTGCCCTTCACAACGGCAACTTAGAGGACCGGTGCGTCCGCATCAAAGATCAGGCGTTGTCGTCGAACCCACCGCCATCGTCGAAGCCGCCGCCGAACGAGTCGCCGCCGGGGTCGGCCGCGAACGGGTCGCCACCCTGGTCGTAGCTGGCGTCGTTGGCGTAGCCGGGGTCCTTCTCCGCGCCGCCAGCAGCGAACGGGTCGCCGCCGGCGCTCGCGTCCTGGATGAAGCCGGACGCCGGGTCGGTAACGGGCGTGGTGCCGGCGCCGCCGAAGAAGTCGCCCGTGGTGTCGCTCGCCGACTGCGCGAGGCCGCCGGCGCCGCCATGGCCGGAGAACATGCCCATCAGCGCGTTGCCGACGACGAGACCGCCTGCGACGCCGGCGGCGGTGGTCAGCGCCGAGCCAAGGAAGCCGGAGCCGCCGCGCTGCTGGAACATGCCGGGCTGGTAGCCGGGCGGATACTGCGGCTGCGGCGGCGGCGTGGTCGGCTGAAAGCCCTGCGGGCCGCCGAAACGCCCTTGCGGCTGCCGCTGCTGGCCGCCGCCGAACAGCCCGCCGAGGAAGCCCCCGGACTGCTGTTGCGGCTGCTGCGCCTGCTGCTGCATGGCCTGCTGGGTCTGCTGCAGCTCCCACTCGAGCCGGCGGATGCGGTTCTGCGCCTCGGCGAGCGCTGCCTCCTGCACCAGCGCGGTCTGGGTGATGCGGTAGCGCGCCTCGGGCGAGCGCTGGAACTGCTCGGCAATGAAGGCGTCCGCCTCGGGGTCGATGGGCGGCAGCGCCGGCTGGGTGCTCGGCACGCTTCCGCTCAGGAAGCCGCCGGCCTGGGGCGCACCGCCCACACGGGCGATGAACTTGGCGATCAGGTCGCGTTCCTCGTTGGTCATGTCACCTGTCCGTGGTTCGTAGCGTGCAGCGACGTGGCCCGGAACGAACTCTGCTTCAAGGGGTATGTTCCCCAAGGTGCAGATCGGTGATGCGGAGGCCGAGCCGCCGCCACTCGATCACCGGGCATCGGTCCATCACGACGACGAGACCGGTCGCCCGCGCCTCCTCCGCCGCCGCCTCGTTCACCACGCCGAGCTGCATCCAGACCGTGCGCGCGCCCAGCCTGACCGCGTCGCGCACGGCGGGCAGCACCCGCTCCGAGGCGCGGAACAGGTCAACCATGTCGAGCGGCGTCGCGTCGTCCAGCCCGGCGGCAACGGGCCGGCCGTGGATCGCCTGGCCGGCGAGGCCCGGGTTGACCGGCGTTACGTCGTAGCCGCAGCCGATCAGGAATCGCGTGACCCCGTTCGACGGGCGCGCTGGCTTGGCGCTGGCGCCGACTACGGCGACCCGGCGCGTGGTGGTGAGGATGCGGCGGATCTCGGCATCGGCCGGGTTCATGGCGCGGAGACCTGCGCTACCCAATCGCCGAGGTTGTAGTGGTTGGATATGCGGGCGATCAGCTCGCCGCGCAGGGTGAAGAACGCGCCGGCCGGGAGCACGTAGGTCTGTCCCCGCGCCGGCGCCGTGCGCTCGGGCACGCCGGGGTCGGTGACGATGTAGGTGCCATGCACGGCGAACTCGGCGCTAGCGCCCTGGCCGGAGGGCTCGGTGAACACCACGATGTCGTCGAGGTGCTCGCGGTAGCAGGTGTCCATGTGGGCCATGAACTCGGCGAAGGCGTCGCGTCCGATGCGGCGCGCGCCCTGGCTCGGCTCGTGCACGACGTCGTCGGTCAGCAGCGCCAGCATGGACACCCGGTCATGCGCGTTGAACGCGGCGTAGTAGGCGCGGACCAGGTCCTCGGCGCCCTGGGCGGTGGTCGGCATCTTTCCCTGCTCCCTCGGCACCCGTATGGTGCGGCGCATCACGCCGGATACGATAATGGACAAGCCGCCAAGCTTCCAGGACCTGATCCTACGCCTGCACGCCTTCTGGGCGCGGCAGGGCTGCGTCATCCTGCAGCCCTACGACGTCGAGATGGGCGCGGGCACGTTTCACCCGGCGACCACGCTGCGCGCGCTCGGGCCGAAGCCGTGGCGCGCCGCCTACGTGCAGCCCAGCCGGCGACCGACCGACGGGCGCTACGGCGAGAACCCCAACCGGCTCGGCCACTACTATCAGTACCAGGCCATCCTGAAGCCCAGCCCGCCCGACTGCCAGGCGCTGCTGCTCGACAGCTACCGCGCCATCGGCCTCGACCCGCTGGTGCATGACATCCGTTTCGTCGAGGACGACTGGGAGAGCCCCACCTTGGGCGCCTGGGGCCTGGGCTGGGAGGTGTGGTGCGACGGTATGGAGATCACCCAGTTCACCTACTTCCAGCAAGTCGGCGGCATCCCGGTCGCGAGTCCCAGCGCCGAGTTCACTTATGGGATGGAGCGGCTGGCGATGTATGTGCAGGGCGTCGAGAACGTCTATGACCTCGATTTCAACGGCGCCGGGGTGACGTATGGCGACGTGTTTCTGCGCAACGAGCGGGAATACAGCCGCTACAGCTTCGAGGCGGCGGACACGGCGCTGCTCGGCCGGCAGTTCGAGAACGCGGAGCGGGAGTGCGCGGCGCTGCTTGCGGCCGGGCTGCCGCTGCCGGCGTACGATCAGTGCATCAAGGCGAGCCACCTGTTCAACCTGCTCGACGCCCGCGGCGTGATCTCGGTGACGGAGCGGGCGGCGTATATCGGCCGAGTACGGGCGCTCGCGAAAGGGTGTTGCGAGGGCTGGCTTGCGGGGGATGATCCGGAGCCGGACGTTGTTGCCGCGCTGGGCGGGATATAGGGTGAAGCGATGGGGAACCAGATCAAGATCGAGGGCGAGGAGGCCTACGCGATGGCGTCCGAGTTGGCCGGATTGACCGGTGAGAGCGTGGATGCGGCTGTCGTCGAGGCCATTCGGCTCAGGTTGGAGCAGGAGCGCGAGAAGCTTTTCAAGGACGTGAAAGCGATCTCGGCCGAGATACGCGAGCGCCTAGGCCCTAATCTGCCATCGTCGGACCATAGCTGGCTCTACGACGAGGATGGCTTGCCGAAATGATCATCGACAGCTCCGCGATTCTCGCCGTGTTCCTGGGAGAGCCTGACGCCGACACGATGACGATGGCCATCGCCAGCGCATCTGCACGCAGGATATCGGCAGCGAACTGGCTCGAGGCGGCCATGGTTGCGGACCGACCTGGCGACCCCGTGACCTCAGCCCGGTTCGACGAGTTGATCGCGAGATTGCAGATAGAGATCGTCCCGGTGGATGCGCGAGTCGCCTCGCTCGCACGAGTTGCCAACCAGCAGTTTGGCCGCAAGCGGCATCGCGCCAAGCTGAACTTCGGCGACTGCATGTCCTATGCGCTCGCGAAGTCTCGCAACGAACCCCTGCTGTTCAAAGGCAACGACTTCGCCCAAACCGACATCGAACCGGCGCTGCGACCTTAGCCATGCCGGAACTCCTGCTAGAGCTGTTCAGCGAGGAAATCCCCGCGCGCATGCAGGCGCGGGCGGCGGACGACCTCGCGCGGCTGCTGTCCGACGCGCTAGCGCCGCTCGCCCCCGCCGGCGTCCGCACCTTCTACGGCCCCCGGCGCATCGCGCTCGTGGCCGAGCTGCGCCCCGCCGTGCCGGAGAGCGTGCTGGAGGAGCGCGGGCCGCGCCTGTCGGCGCCCGAGGCGGCCCGGGCCGGGTTCCTGCGCAAGCACGGCGCAGCGCGCGAGGACCTGGCGCAGGAGGGCGAGCACTGGCTGCTGCGCCGCAGCACGCCAGCGGTCGAGGCCGCGACGCTCGTTGCCGCCGTCCTGCCCCCGCTGCTGCGGCGGTTCCCCTGGCCGAAGTCGATGCGTTGGGGCCGGGGCAGCGCCTTCACCTGGGTGCGCCCGCTGCGCCGCATCCTGTGCCTGCTCGACGGCCGGGTCGTGCGGTTCAGCTTGCGCGACGGCGCCGATGACGGGCACGGCCTGGCAGCGGGCGACGAGACCGAGGGACACCGGTTCCACGCGCCCGGCGCCTTCGTGATCGGCAGTTTCACGGAGTGGCACGAGGGGCTGCGCGCGCGCCGGGTCATCGCGGCGGCCGGCGAGCGGCGGCGGCTGGTCGAGGAGGGAGTCGCGACGCTCGCGTCCCGGCGCGGGCTAAGCGTGGCGCCGGATGACGGGCTGCTGGACGAGGTGGCGGGACTGGTCGAGTGGCCGGTGCCGCTGCTGGGGCGGATCGACGAGGCCTACATGGACCTGCCGGCCGAGGTGATGCAGGTCAGCATGCGGGTGAACCAGCGCTACTTCGCGCTGCGCGATGCGAACGGAGCGGCGGCGCCTTGGTTCGCCTTCGCCGCCAACATCGAGGCGACGGACGGCGGAGCGGCGATCGTCGCGGGCAACGAACGGGTGCTGCGGGCGCGCTTCGCGGATGCGCGGTATTTCTGGGACCTGGACCGGCGCACGCCGCTTGCGGACCGCGTAGCGGCGCTGGACGGGGTAACGTTCCACGCCAAGCTCGGCAGCCAGGGCGACCGGGTGTGGCGGCTGGTGCGGCTGGCGGCCTATCTCGCCCCCCTGGTCGGCGCCGACCCGGCGCTCGCCGAGCGTGCGGCGCTGCTGGCCAAGGCGGACCTCACCACCGGCATGGTCGGCGAGTTCCCGGAATTGCAGGGCGTGATGGGCGGCTATTACGCCGACGCTGACGGCGAGGACCCGCGCGTAGCCGGCGCCGTGCGCGAGCATTACGCGCCGAAGGGGCCGACCGACCCGGTGCCGAGCGAGCCTGTCGCGGTCGCTGTCGCGCTGGCGGATAAGATCGACCAACTGGCAGCGTTCTTCGCGGCGGGCGAGGCCCCGACCGGCTCGGGCGACCCGTTCGCGTTGCGGCGCGCGGCGCTGGGCGTCATCCGGATCATCCGTGAGAACGGGTTGCGGCTGCCGCTTGCCAGCGCGTTCGCGCAGGCAGGCCAGACCGCGCCAACCGCCGAGCTGCTGGCGTTCATCGCCGAGCGGCTCCGTGTCCCGCTCCGCGCCGAGGGCGCGCGGCATGATGTGCTGTCCGCCGTGTTCGCCGCCGGCGGCGATGACGACCTGACCCGGCTGCTCGCCCGCACCGACGCCGTTGCCGGCCTGCTCGGCACGGAGGACGGCGCC
>JBBSIT010000160.1:0-7743 GCA_038231995.1 Acetobacterales bacterium
AGCATGATCCGCCGGTCGGCCCTGGCGCCGGTCAGGCTGGGCGACGCCTCGGCGACGAGCAGCGCGGGCACCTGTCCGGCCGCGCGAGCCGCCTCCCGCCCGGTGATCCAGTCCCGCGCCAGCCGGATTTGCGCCGGTCCCTCGTCGAGCGGACCCGCGCCCAGGCACAGCACCGCGCGGGCGCGGACGAGGTCGGGGATGGTGGCGACCGGCTCGCCGAACGCGGCCACCGCCCCGGCCAGCGCCGCGTCGTCGGCCAGCGGGTCGTGCTGGTGCCAGGCGGCGGCTGGATAAGCAGCCAGCACCTCCCCGATCACCCGCGCCAGGGTCGGCGACGAGACCGGGCCGGTCAGCACCCGCAGCCCGGCGCCGCTGCGGGGGAGCAATTCGGCCCGTGCTGTCGCCAGCGCCGCGTCCAGCCCCTCCGGCGGATGCGTCCGGCCATCCCGCCGCACCCGGCGCGAGCGCTCGGGGTCGTGCAGCGACAGCACCGCGGCCTCGGCGAAGATATCGGTCGCACCCAGGCTCGCGGGATGGGCCGGATTGCCCTCAAGCTTGATCGCGTGGCCCGCGCGAGTGCGGACCAGCACGCCGCGGCCGAGCCCGTCGAGGTCGAGCACGGTGGCGTAGGTCGCGTCCTCGGCCGATACGCCGCGCGGGCGCGAGTATAACGGATGGCCGAACTCGTCGGGCCGGTCGCATCCGGCAGCCGCGAGCGCGAGCGAAGCACCCATGAGGCGCATTGCGTCCCGCCGGCCCGGCGGCTCGCCAGGACCGGGCTGCGGCGGCTCGGCCGCCGGGTCGGGTCCGCGCCGGATCAGCGGTGGCATGTGGAGCACCGGGTCAGCGGAGAGATCTCGATCCCGTTATGCACCACCGGCTGAGGAAGCTCGGGCAACGTCATCTCGGACGATGGCGCCCACTCGCGGTCGAACACCGCCGATGTAGGACGTTGGCGCGGCGCCGGGTCGCGGTGGCAGTCGAGGCACCAGCCCATGCTCAGCGTCTCCACCTTCACCGTGTGCGGCATCTCCCAGACCTTGCCGTGGCACGACTCGCAGGCGATCCCGGCGGCGGTGTGGGCGCCGTGGTGGAAACGGACATGACCCGGCAGCCGGTGCACCGACGCCCACTCCACCGGCGTCCCGAGCGAGAGGACCGTGCGCAGCGGCGCGAACTGGGCGGCGACGTTCCACACCTCGCGGTGGCAGCCGAGGCAGGTCTCGGCGGTCGGCATCCCGGCCGAGGCCGCGCGCTCCACGCCGGCATGGCAGAATCGGCAGTCGAGCCCGAGCCCGCCTGCGTGCACCGCGTGGCTGTAGGGGATGGGCTGCGGCGCCGGCACGCCGACCCTCTAGGTCCAGCCGGACCGGGCCTGGGCATAGGCGAAACCGCCCGCCAGCGCCGCCGCCGCCGCCAGCAGCGCCGCAGCCAGCCTCAGCCGGGTGTCGGCCCGGGGCGTGAAGACTTGCGGCATGAACCCGGCGCGCTGCCTGCGCCCTACCGCAGCCGGCGTGCCGCCGCCAGCGGCGACGTCAGCAGCGCCTTGATCCCGGCAGCCCCGAGCAGCAGCACGCCGGCAAGCACCGCGCCCGCCTGCCGGCTGGTGTAGATCTCCCGCGTGTCCAGCGCCCTGGCGCTGAAGGGGCCGCGCGCCGCGTAGTCGCCCGGGACCGGCGCGAGCAGGTTGCCGTCCTGCGGTGCTTGCGGCTTGCCCAACTGCCCGTCCCAGCCCTGCCGCGCCATCACCTGGTCCATCAGCGACGGCGCGAGCCGTCCACCCAGGATCGTGGCCAGCGTACTGCGCCCCATCCAGACGTCGCGTCGCCGGTTATAGGCGGCATACACGATGGCGCGCGCCGCCATCTCGGGCTGGAACACCGGGTCGGGCGCCCTGGCGCGGCGGCCGGTCTTGTTGCGCGTCCAATCGAACTGCGGCGTGTTGACGGCGGGCAAGTGAACCATGGTCAGGTAAACCGGGCTGCCCTCGTGGATCAGCTCCGCACGCAGGCTCTCGGTGAAGCCGCGCAGCGCGAACTTCGCCCCGCAATAAGCGCCCTGGATCGGGGCCGCCCGCCAGGACAGCACCGAGCTGACCTGCAAGATAGTGCCGCGCTCCTTCATGCGGCGCAGCGCCGCCAGCGTGCCGTTCACCGCGCCGAGATAGGTGACCTCGGTGACGCGCCTGATCTCCTCGGGCTCGAGCTGCCGGATCGGCGAATAGACCGTGGACGTGGCGTTGTTGACCCAGATCGTGATCGGCCCGAGCGCCTGCTCGATCCCGGCGGCCGCCTGCTCGACCGCGCCGGCATCCGCCACGTCGGCCGAGACCGTATGCACCTTGACGCCCAGCCCTTCGAGCTCGCCCCTGGCGTCGTCCAGCCGCCCCTGGCCCCGCGCGATCAGCCCGACCGAGCACCCCCGCGCCGCGAACTGCCGCGCCGTGGCGCGTCCGATCCCGGCACTGCCTCCTGTGATGACCACGACATCTGCCATGCGCTGCTCCTCTCGCTCGTTCTCAACCGCCCCTAACGCGAAGCAGCGCCCGAAGGTGCCGCATGCTATGATTCGTGTCCGTCCGGTCGCAGCCGATGGAATCGCGCCATCTGACGGCCGCCGCGATCATGCTCAAGGAGGGTTCCGATGCGCCTGCGATGGCTCCCCGCACTCTGCCTGTCGTTGATCCTGCCGGGGCTGGCCCATGCCCAATCGCCCGGCAAGGCCGCCACCCAGGTCTATCCCGTGACACCCGGTTCGGGACCGCACGACGTGGCGCCGGCGCCCGATGGCAAGGTCTGGTACACCGCCCAGCGCCAAGGCGCGCTCGGCATCCTCGACCCGGCGACCGGCGCGGTGCGGCAGGTGCCGCTCGGCCCGGACTCGGCGCCGCACGGCGTGATCCAGGGTCCGGACGCCGCCGCCTGGATCACCGATGGCGGCCAGAACGCCATCGTGCGCTATGATCCGCGGACGGATCAGGTGAAGGTCTGGAAGCTCCCGGAGGAGACCGGCTACGTCAACCTGAACACCGCCACCTTCGACGGCGCCGGGCTGTACTGGTTCACCGGCCAGAACGGCTTCTACGGCCGGCTCGATCCAAAAACCGGCGACATGAAGGTCTGGAAGGCGCCGCGGGGCCGCGGGGCGTACGGCATCACGACCGCGCCGGACGGCAGCGTCTATTACGTGTCGCTGGCCGGCAGCCATCTCGCCCGCATCGACCGCGACACCGGGCAGGCCACCGTGATCGAGCCGCTGACGCCCAAGCAGGGCGCCCGGCGCGTCTGGCCGGACTCGCGGGGCGACCTGTGGATCTCGGAATGGAACTCCGGCCAGCTCAGCCGCCACTCGCCGGCATCCGGCGTCTGGAAGTCCTGGCGGCTGCCCGGCGCGCATCCGCAAAGCTACGCCGTGTATGTGGACGACAACGATATGGTCTGGGTGACCGATTTCGGCGCGAACGCCACCCTCTCCTTCGAGCCGCGGACCGAGGCATGGGCCAGCTATCCCGGCACGGCCGCGGACGCCAACGTCCGCCAGATCCTCGGCAGGCCCGGCGAGGTGTGGCTGCCCGAGTCCGGCACGGACAAACTGGTGGTGATCCGCACCGGCGCCGGCCCGTCCTGATGCGCGTCCCTGCTCGGGGCGGGCCTGGCCGCCTTGCTCGCCAGCGCCCCGGCATGGGCCGAGGGCGACGCCGGGCGTGGCGAGCGCGTGTTCCAGCAATGCTTCTCCTGCCACTCCGTCGAGCCGGGGGAAGCCGGGCTGCAAGGCCCGAACCTGCGTGGCATCGCCGGCAGCCCGATCGCGGCACGGCCGGATTTCGAGTATTCGGACGCGCTGCTGGAATTCGCCCGGCACGAGGGGACTTGGGATGACGCGCTGCTCGACCGCTACATCGCGGACCCGGCGGCCGTCGTGCCGGGCACGCGGATGCACTACGTGGGGCTGAAGGACGCCGGACGCCGCGCCGACGTGATCGCCTACCTGAAGGGCGCGCGGCAGCTCAGAGAGTGATGCCTCCCGCCTGGAGGACCGACCGCAGCAGGTCCCGGTTGTCGCAGGCGATCAGCACGGCCTCGAAGTTGACATCGGTCCCGTGCACGAACAGCGTGTCCGGAGGCGCCTCGCCCGCTGAGGCCGCGGACGTGACTTCCACCACCCCGTCCTGGCCTCGCAGGTGCTTGGCCAGCCGGCCTACGTCGCCGCCCGCCGGGCCGAACAGGAAGCGGTGCCGCGGCCACTCCTCGCCGTCATGCCGATCCGGCGCCGCCGCGGCCAGGCCGATCCGGCTCGTCAGCTCGTGGAACAGCCGCGCCGCCGCGTCCCGCGCCTCCTGCGGCAGGCCGGCCTCGTCCGCCTTCGCCGCGACCTCCACCGGGGACGACGCGATCAATACCTCAGCCATCCCCTTCTCCCTCGGTGCGATCGCCGCACCCTCGCGATGCGGCAGCGCCCCACCCTGCCCGGTGCTGTCGAGGATCAGCCGGGTCGTCTGCTCCGGCAAGTCCCAGTGCGGGAAGTGGCCGCACTGGTCGAACCAGTGCAGCCGCGCGTCGGGGAACAGGCGCTGCGCCCGCCCGGCCTGGCGCGGCAGGCACACCCGGTCCTGCCGGCCCCAGCCGATCACGGTGGGCGCACGCAGCGTGCCGCGCGGTGCACCCTGTTGCTGCGGTCCGTGCGCCAGGTTGTCGAGCAGCTCGTCGAACCTCGGCGATTCGGCGTAGCTGCGCATCTCCGCCAGGGTCACGACCGGGTTCAGGCGCCAGGGCCGCGGCGCGAACTGCGGGAACAGCAGGGTGCGGCCGGCGGCGCTGCCGGTGATGAGCGGCATGACCGGTTGCAGCCGGCGCACGAGCCGGATCGACAGCTTGATCGAGGTCTCGAAATACGCCTTCTCCCAGCCCCGCCAGAAGCCGCCGGGATCGAGCGACACCGTGGCGCCCAGCACGCCGCCGCGCCGCGCCAGCTCCAAGGTGAGCCGTGCCCCCATGGAGCTGCCGACCGCATCGACGCCGGTAAGCCCTTGCTCGGCGAGGAACCTCGTCACCGCATCGGCCAGCGTCGCGATCGAGGTCGCGCCGGGCAGCGGCGGGGTCTCGCCGAAACCGGGCAGGTCGACGGCGATCACCTCGCGCCTGGCGGCCAGGGCGCCGAGGATAGGTCCCCAGGAGCGCCAGGACCCGCCGAGGCCATGGATCAGCAGCAAGGGCCGGCCCTGGCCGAGACGGACATGGTGCATCGTCGCTCCTACCTGATCGTTCGCGCATAACCCGGCAGATGCGGGCAAGGTTCCGGCCTCCTTGCCTCGCCCTCCCGGTTGCAGGCTGGCGCATCCGAATGCATGACTGGCGGCGCGCCATAGGAGGAGTAGAGCGAACCATGCAGCCCCGCACCCCCGGCTATGAGAGCGTCCCGGACTTCATCTACGGCATCACGCGCGAGATCTGGGAGGATCGCGGGATCGGCGGCAAGCTGCAGCGCTACTACGCCGAGAACTGCCTCGTCCGCGCCGCCACGGGCCTGGCGTCGGACAACCGGGACGTCACCGCGCAGACCCTGCAGACGCTGCACCAGTTCCCCGACCGGCAACTGGTCGGCGAGGACGTGATCTGGACGGCCTACGAGGACGGCTCCTTCCTGTCCTCGCACAAGCTGATCTCGGTGATGCGCCACCAGGGCAGCGGCAGCTACGGCCCTGCCACCGGCCGGCTCGTCAAGTCCCGCATCATCGCGGATTGCTGGATGCTCGATGGCGTCGTCACGGAGGAGTGGCTGGTGCGCGACCAGGCCGCCTTCGCCCTATGCCTCGGCATGGAGCCGCTCGACCTCGCGCGGCAGATGGTGGAGCAGGACCTGCGCCGGACCGGCCGGGTCGGCTTCTACCTGCCCGAGCTCGACAAGCCCGGCCGCTACCGGCCCGAGGTGCAGCAGGCGCCCGAGATAGAGCTGTATGCCGCGGGCTATCGCCGGTTGTGGCAGGACAAGGAGACCGCGGCGGTGCGCGACATCTACTTCCACGGCGCCAACGTCTCGGTCCCCGGCGGCGAGATCCACTACGGGCACATGGACATCGACCGCTTCTATCTCAGCTACCTCGCCGCCTTCCCCGACGCGACGTTCACGCTCGAGAGCGCGACCATCAACCGCGACCCCGGCCAGCCCGTGCGCGTGGCGCTGCGCTGGTCGCTGCGCGGCACCCACGCCGGGTTCGGGCATTTCGGAGCGCCGAGCGGGGCACCCGTGTATGTCATGGGCCTGAGCCACGCACATATCGTGGGCGGCCGGGTCACGGCGGAGTGGGTCCTGATGGACGAGGTCGTGATCTGGAAGCAGATCATCGCGCACACGGGCGGGCACGGCTGAGGCGCCCTAACTTTCTCCGATCAGATGCAGCGCCAGCTCGCGCCGGTGCGGGGCGGTCCGGTGCTCGAACAGGTAGATGCCCTGCCAGGTGCCGAGCGCCGGGCGGCCCTGCTCCACGGGGATCGAGAGCTGCACCGCGGTGAGCGCCGCGCGGATATGCGCCGGCATGTCGTCCGGCCCCTCGGCATCGTGCTGGTAAAGTCCGCGCCCTTCGGGCGCGAGGCGCGCGAAGAAGCGCTCCAGGTCGGCCCGCACGTCCGGGTCGGCGTTCTCCTGCACCAGCAGCGAGGCGGAGGTGTGCCGGCACCAGACCGTCAGCAGCCCAGTGGCCAACCCCTGCGCCGCGACCCAGCGCAGGACCGGCGCCGTCACCTCAACCAGGCCGCGGCCCGGCGTCGGTACGACGAGGCGATGGGCCACCTGCTTCACGGGCCGTCCTGCTCCCCTTCGAGCCGGGCGATGTCGGCGTCGCTGAAGCCGAAATGATGGGCGATCTCGTGGATCAGCACGTTGCGGACCAGGCGGAACAGGTCCTCGCCGGCCTCGATCCATTCGAGCAAGATGGCCTCGCGATACAGCACGATCATGTCCGGCTCGTGCCGCACATCCACGGCGGCGGCCTGGCCGAACGGCACGCCGCGATATAGGCCGGTCAGCTCCCACGGGCTCTCCAGGCCAAGCTCGGCCAGGGTCTCGTCATCGGCCGCGTCCTCCACCAGGATGGACAGGCCGCGCGCCCGCTCGCGCAGCGGGGCTGGGATGACGGCAAGTGCTAAGTCCGCCAACTCGGCGATGTCGTCGGGGCTGGGAGGCACGGTATAGCTGGGCATGGCGCATCCGAACGGAAATGGGGACCCGACCATGGCACAGAGACTGCCGCAATCCGAGCGCGATCGGCTGCCGGCGCTGCTGCCGGGCTGGCGCGTGCTGCCGGACCGCGACGCCATCGCGCGCGACTGGCGCTTCGCCGATTTCAGCGCGGCCTGGGGCTTCATGTCCCGCGTCGCCCTGCTGGCGGAGCGGCAGGACCACCACCCCGAGTGGTCGAACACCTATAACCGGGTGAGCATCGTATTAACGACGCACGACGCGGGCGGCCTGTCCGCACGGGACGTCGCGATGGCGCAGGCGATCGACGCGCTGGGGTAAGCCGGCCTCATATCCGCGCATGCGCCGACCAGAGTCAGTCAAACTGAGAGTACCATAGCTCAATCGGAATTCTGCGCCCAATGAATTGTAACTGCTCACGTCCCTTGACGTTTGGAGATCATGAGACGGTTGGGAGCGGTGATCCTTCGAGGGCGAGGCGGATGGCGTCGATGGCGCGGATCGAGCGGCGGCGGCCGGTTTCGACGACGGACCTGATGTCGGCGTAGA
>JBBSIT010000161.1:0-7735 GCA_038231995.1 Acetobacterales bacterium
CTGCCGTTGCGCCGCCTGTGGCACGCAGACGCGAGCGGCGTTCCCCGAAGGGGTGACCGCGCCGGTGCAATACGGCAAGCGGATCAGCGCGTTTGTGCTGTATCTGCTGCACTACCAGTTACTGCCGGAAAAGCGTCTCGCGGCACTGATGGCCGACCTGTTCGGGATCACGCTGGTCACCGCGACCATCGCGCGGATCAGCCAGGACTGCGCTCAACGGCTCCAAGGGTTCGCCGACGCCGTGCGCGACCAGGTGGTGGCGGCACCGGTCAAGCACATGGATGAGACCGGCTTCCGGATCGGCGGCAAGACGCAGTGGCTGCACATCGCCTCGACGGTCTGGCTCACCTTCTACCGCGTCTCGGCGAAGCGGGGCAGCCTGCTGGCGCATGTCAGCGGCATCGTCGTGCATGACCACTGGAAGCCCTACTACACGATGACCGGCGTGCTGCATGCGCTGTGCAACGCGCACCACCTGCGGGAACTGAAGGCGCTGATCGAGATCGAGAACGAGGACTGGGCGCGCAAGATGCAGCGCCTGTTGCGCCGCGCCTGCCACGCGACGAACCTTGCGCACGAACAAGGCGTGCCACTGAAGCCGGGTCTGATCGCCCTGATCGAGCGATGTTACGACACGGCTCTCGCGGAAGGCATGGCGTTCCATGAGGCGCAACCCGCACTGGCAAGGTCCCGCCGCCGCGGCCGTCCGCCGCGACGGGTTGGTCACAACCTACTATTGCGCCTCAGCATCCGAAAGTCGGACGTGCTCCGGTTCCTCACCGATCCCAACGTGCCCTTCACCAACAATCTGGCGGAACGGGACGGACGGATGATGAAATTGCGCCAGAAGATTTCTGGCGGTTTCCGCTCCGACGGCGGCGCCAAAGATTTTGCCGTCATCCGGTCGCTGCTCTCGACAGCCAGGAAGCAAGGTTGGGATATGCTCAAGACACTGACCACTCAGCCCGACCGCTTGATCGACGACCTACGGATGGCTTGACCCCGCTGAGAGACCTGGGCAGTTACCAGAAATTTACGCTGCATTGCAGCAAGAAAGGGCGGCGAAGCAGCGGTGGATTTCCGCTCCGCATCCTGTAGTTTCCGCCGCACGCAGAGGAACAGGGGAGAACGATCTTGGACGTACGCGCCGCCGTGGCATTCGAGGCCGGCAAGCCGCTCAGCATCGAGACCGTGCAGCTCGAAGGCCCCCGCGAGGGCGAGGTGCTGGTCGAGATCAAGGCGACCGGGCTCTGCCACACCGACAAGTACACCCTCTCGGGCGCTGACCCGGAGGGGCTGTTTCCGGCCATCCTCGGCCATGAGGGCGCCGGCATCGTCGTGGATGTCGGACCCGGCGTGCGCTCGGTGCGCAAGGGCGACCACGTCATCCCGCTCTACACGCCCGAGTGCCGCGAGTGCGAGTACTGCACCAGCCAGAAAACCAACCTGTGCCAGCGCATCCGCGGCACGCAGGGGCGCGGCGTGATGCCCGACGGCACCAGCCGGTTCAGCTTCCAGGGCAAGCCGATCCTGCACTACATGGGCTGCAGCACCTTCGCCAACTTCACCGTCCTGCCCGAGATCGCGGTGGCCAAGGTGCGGGAGGACGCGCCGTTCGAAAAGATCTGCTACATCGGCTGCGGCGTCACGACCGGCATCGGCGCGGTCATCTTCACCGCCAAGGTGCGGCCCGGCGACAACGTCGTCGTGTTCGGCCTCGGCGGCATCGGCCTCAACGTCATCCAGGGCGCGCGCCTCGCCGGCGCCGACATGATCGTCGGCGTGGACATCAACCCGGGCCGCGAGGAGATGGCGCGCAAGTTCGGCCTGACCCACTTCGTCAACCCCAAGAAGGTCGGCGGCGACATCGTGGCCCACCTCGTCGAGCTGACGAAGGGCGGCGCCGACCACAGCTTCGAGTGCGTCGGCAACACCACGCTCATGCGCCAGGCGCTGGAATGCGCGCATAAGGGCTGGGGCAAGAGCACGATCATCGGCGTGGCCGCCGCCGGGCAGGAGATCAGCACCCGGCCGTTCCAGCTCGTCACCGGGCGGGTCTGGCAGGGCAGCGCCTTCGGCGGCGCGCGCGGCCGCACCGACGTGCCGCGGATCGGCGATTGGTACATGGAGGGCAAGATCAACATCGACGACCTGATCACCCACACCATGCCGCTCGATCAGATCAACCATGGCTTCGACCTGATGACGCGCGGCGAGAGCATCCGCGGCGTGGTGATCTACTAGTGCAGCAGGCTACGCCGGGCTCTCGCGCGGGCGGTCCCGCTCGCAGCGCCACCCGGCGAGCCGCCACTGCGGGTGGCCGGTCACCCATTCCTGCCCGTACTGCTGCGCCGTCATGATGCACTCCATCGGGTTCAATTCGCGTCCGACGTTCTCGTGCCTCTCCATGCAGTGATGCGCATCCGATACCAGGCAATACAGCAGGACCAACTCGATCATGACAACCTCCCGCCTCCGTTCATACCATATGGCAGGGTGCGCTGCGTTCGTAAGCGCACTCCTTGCCTGTGCCCCCGTCGCGGCGCAGCCGGCCGACCCTCGCCCGCTCAGCCCGGCGCAGATAGCGCTCTTCATGACGCCGCACCTGCAGAACGTGGAACGGCCTGAGACGCTCGAATACAGCTTCACGCGCCGCGGCCCGGCCGGTTTCACCGACAGCGTGGCGGTGCATGTGCGGGAGGTGCATCCGGACGGCACCCACGACGTCGCGTTCGACTTCCTGACCGGCGAGCGCCGCGAGAACTATCCCTCGGTCGGCGAGTTCCGCGGCAACCCGCTGCTCATGGTGTTCCTGGAGCACGACGTGAAGACGATGCGGGACTCGATCGGCATCTCCGCTACCTACTTCCGCAACCACATCCGCGAAGCTTTCGTGGACGGCGCCACGATCGAGGACGTAACGGCCACCGTGGACGGCAGCAAAGTGCCGGCCCGCAAGATCACGCTGCGGCCGTTTCAGAACGATGAGCGCCTGGTCCGCTTGCCGCCGATCCGCAACAAGACCTACACCTTCGTCCTCGCCGATGCCGTGCCCGGCGGGATCGTGGAGATCAGCACCGACATGCCGGCCGACGCCGGGCTCGGCGTGCCGGAAGCCGGCGAGCAGGTGGTGTTCAACCGCGCGGTGATACAGGAAGCCAAGCCATGATCCGCACCCTAGCCGTACTCGCCCTGGTTGCCTCGGTCTCCGCCGCACGCGCGCAGGAGGTGCGGCACCCCGCGAACGACTACCCGACCGCGACGCGGGCCGACTACGTGATCGGCTGCCTCGCCTCCAACGGCTTCAAGCGCGAGTTGCTGCAGAAATGCGCCTGCGGCATCGACACCATCGCCGACCTGATGACCTACGAGGATTACCAGACCGCCGAGACCGTGCTGCAGATGCAGCAGGGCAACGCCGGTCCGCGCGGCGCCCTGTTTCGCAACACGCCCATGGCGCAGGACGCGACGGACAAGCTGCGCCGGGCGCAGGCCGAGGTGAACCTGCGCTGTCAGTGACGCTCTAGCCTTTGTTTCACGCGGTTACTCGCCCTGACCGAACGCGAGAGCGCGTCCGGTCAGGGCGAAACCGCTCTAGCTTCCCTGCCCGGTGATCGGGAAGCTCTGGCGGAATACGGCGCGCGCGCTGTCCTCCACGACGACCTGCAGCGGCGCCGCACCCTGCGGGATGAAGCCGAAGGTGATCGCCGGGTCCTCGCTGAGCGAGATGTCGGCGTCCAGCTCGAACACCACGGCGTCGCCCTGCGTCACCTTGATGTCCTGGATGTAGCGCGCCGGCACGAAGTGGCGCGTCACCTGGTCCATCGCCATGCCGGTGTTGTTGGGGTGGCTGATGAGCAGGTGCGCGGTGGCGGGCTGGCCCGGCTCCGGCGTGCCGTCCACGCGCATCCGCATCTGGCCGAGCCGGGCCATCGCCGCGGCCGCGTCCTTGGCGGACGGCGCGGAGCAGCCGCCGGCGGCCTTGACGAAGCGCTCGGTGGCGAACAGCCGGCCGTCCTCCGTCTCGGCGACGGCGTGCATCAGGGTGTACTGCTCGACGCGCACCCGCGTTTTCAGCGTGCGCGGATCGGCGAGCGGGCCGAAGCGGAACGTGCCGGCGAGCGGCGAGGGGTTGCCATCCACGACCACGTAGAGCGCCTTCACCTTCTCCGCGCCGCTCAGCCCGATGGTGATCGGCACGAGCGAGGCGTCCATCGCGCGGGCCGGCGCCTCGAGCGACATCACGCCGGCGCCGTCCAGCAACTGCCGGTCGCCGAAGATCGCCTGGCTCAGATCCTTCCAGCGGGTGGCGCGCTCGGCGTCGTCCTCCGCGCGGAGCGGAGCGGAGAGTAGCGCCAGCAACCCTAGCGCCAGTGCGGTTCGCTTCGAGATGCGGACCGCACTGAACTTTGTTGGGGCAAGCAGAGTCTCGCAGACTAGCTGGGACACAGGGCGTCCCAGCCAGCCTGCGATCTGCTCTCGTGCGAACGCCTTCATGGTCCTACTCCCATTCCAACTCTTTGTAGGCCGCCGTCACAGTGCGGCCGTGATAGTCGTCGAACAGCAGCCAGCGGCCGCGCTCTTCCTGGGCGACGGTGCGGACCGCCGTCTCGATGTCATCGCCCCGGCGCAGCGCCGCGCGGACGCCGTCCACCACGGCCTGCAAGTAGCGCCGTTGCGCGCCGGCCGCTTCCGGCCACGCGACCGCGGCTGGGCCATGGCCCGGCACGGCGCGGGCGGCCGGCTGAAGCGCGAGCGCGTCCAGCTCGCGCAGCCAGCCGAGGATGCTGCCGTCGAGCGCCGGCACCCGGTTCACAAACAGCAGGTCCGACAGCCACAGCGTGCCGGTCTGCGGATCGAGCACGGACAGGTCGGCATCGGTATGGGCCGTCGCGTGCGAGCGGACCAGCAGGGTGCGGCCGCCCAGGTCCAGCTCGGCGGTGGGCTCGGGCAGCAGGGTCGGCATGGCGTAGTCGCCCGCGTCCTCGATGCCGTATATGTCGGCCAGCCGGTTGCGGAAGAACTCGCCACGCTGGACCATGACGTCGCGCGCGCGGGGGTGGCCGACGAAGACCGGGCCGTCGGGGGCGAAGGCGCCGGCGCCGAAGATGTGGTCGGGATGCACGTGGCTCAGCACGACGTAGCGGACCGGCCGCGGCGTGACCCGGCGCAATGCCTCGCGCAGCCGCGTGCCGTCGATGCCGCTGCCGCCAGGGTCGATCACCGCGACGCCGGTGCGCCCGACGATGAAGCCGATATTGGCAATGCCGTCCGCGTTGGCGACCGTGGCTTCCTCGTGCACGCCGGGGCGGACATGGATGCCGGGAGCGACCTCGACGAGGGGAAACAGGGCGGCGCTTGCCTGACGCGCGAATGCGGCGGCGCCGAGCAGGCCGAGCGCCCCGCGGCGCGTCAGGCGGCCCGGTCCAGCCCGGTCCATGCTAGTTGGCGCCCATCCGCCGGTAGGCGAGTTCGGTCCCGGTGGAGGCGGCGACCGCGTCGGCCATGACGTGGTGATGCGGGGACAGGCCGCAGGCCGGGTCGGTGGCGGCGGCGTCGCCGAGGAGGGCGAAGGCTTGGCAGCGGCAGCCGCCCCAGTCGATCTCCTTGCGCGAGCAGGAGCGGCAGGGCTCCGGCATCCAGTCGGTGCCGCGATAGGCGACGAACGCCGGGTCGGCCGCCCAGATGGCGCCGAGCGAGGTGTCGGCGATCGAGGCGAACTGCATGTTCGTGATCGTCTCGGCGGCGTGGCAGGGCAGCACGCGGCCGGCGGGGGTGATGTTCATCACCTGGCGGCCCCAGCCGCCCATGCAGGCCTTGGGCCGCTCGGCGTGGTAGTCCGGCACGACGTAATCGACCACGATGCGGCCGCGCAGCCGCTCCCGAGCCGCGGCGACCTCGGCGTTGGCGGCATCGAGCTGCTCGGCGGTGGGCATTAGGGCGGCGCGGTTGCGCAGCGCCCAGCCGTAATACTGCACATGGGCGATCTCGATGCGGCCGGCGCCGAGCTGCTCGCCGAGGGCGAGCATGTCGGGCAGCCGCGCCAGGTTCTGCCGGTGCACCACGAAGTTGGCGGTGAGCGGCAGCCCGGCGGCGCGCACGTGCTCCGCCGCTGCGAGCTTGCGGGCGTGGCCGCCGCGGTAGCCGCCGAGCCGGTCGCCCTCAGCCTGCTCGGCGTCCTGGAAGCTGAGCTGCACATGGTCCAGCCCGGCCTCGGCGAGGGCCTGGGCGGCCTTCGCGTCCATCTGGATGCCGGAGGTGATGAGGTTGCTGTAGAGTTCGCGGTCGCGGGCGCGGCGCACGAGATCGAGCAGGTCGCGCCGGGCCATCGGCTCGCCGCCGGAGAAGTGGACCTGCAACACGCCGAGGGCGGCGGCCTCGTCGAGCACGCGCAGCCAGGTCTCGGTGGAGAGCTCCTTGCCGGCGCGCTCGAGCTGCAGCGGGTTGGCGCAATAGGGACAGGAGAGCGGGCAGCGATGCGTCAACTCGCAGAGCAGGCCGAGCGGGGGGGCGAGCACGGAGGTGCGCGCGGCCGGCTGGGCCTCGACGAGCGGGGCTGGCTCAACGGCGGTCATACGGGCTCCGGCACGAAGGCGTCGGGCGGGATCAGGCCGGGCGCCACGTAGGCGCAGTAGAGCGCGTCCTGCTGCGCCCACAGCACGTCGCACTTGAAGCGAAGTGCGGCCAGGACCTGCTCCTGCGCCTCGCGCGTGCGGGCGTGCTCCTTGACGTAGCTGAGGGCGAAATCGACGTCGCGCGCCGCCTGGGTCGGGCGCAGGGTGAAGTAGCCCAGCGTCTCCGGGGTGACGAAATCGTAGTGGCGCAGCATGCCGCTGACGCGCTCGGCGATGATGGTAGGCGAGAACATCTCGGTGAGCGAGGACGCGATGGCCTCCAGCACGGAGCGGTCCCGCACGAAGGCGACGTAGGCGTCTACGGCGAAGCGCGTGCCGGGCAGGATGCCGGCGGTGCTCTCGACGTAGGCCGGGTCGAGCCCGACGCCCTCGGCGAGCTTGAGCCAGCGCGCAACGCCGCCCTCGCCGGGGGCGGAGCCGTCATGGTCAACAATACGCGAGCGCCACTCGCGCCGCAGCGCCGCGGTGGGCAGCCGGGCGAGCAAGGTGGCGTCCTTGGCGGGGATGCGGCTTTGGTAATAGTAGCGATTAAGCGCCCAAGCCTGCACCTGGCTGCGGTTCAGCTTCCCGTCATGCAGCAGGCGGTGGAATGGATGCAGGTTATGGTAACGCTCCGCGCCTGTCGTGCGCAGAGCGACTTCCAGCTCATCCGGGGAGAGCTTGCGGTCGCTCACTATGACACCTCTGCGCGGCCTTCGCGCAAAAGGGCAGGCTTGCGCGGGAAAGGGAGGCCGCGACGCACGCGGCCTCCGGACGCCTTACTTCTTCAGGTCAGCGCAAGCGTAGGAGTTGATCTCGGCGCCGAGGGCAATCTCGACGATCTTAGGACGCTTCCAGGCCATCAGTTCCTCCATGGGTTTCAGGACAAGCCAACACGCACGGCATGGCCCACTAGGCCAGGAGTCAATTTGTTGCTGATGCCGGCTGGCGCAAGGGCAGGCGGGGCCACTATCTCGCTGCCTCGTAGCCGGCCTCCGCGATCGCGGCCGCGACGCGGGCCGGATCGGCCGAGCCGGCAACCGCGACGGTGCCGGCGCGCAGGTCCACGGCCACCTCGGCGCCGGGCGCCGCCTCCCGCACCGCCTCGGTCACCGCGCGGA
>JBBSIT010000162.1:0-7733 GCA_038231995.1 Acetobacterales bacterium
AGCGGCTGCTTCAAGAGCTGCGCGACGACGACATCCTGGTCGTCACACGCCTTGACCGCCTGGCACGCTCGACAGCGGAGCTGCTGCGCATCGCCGAGGTCATCGCCGGAAAGAAGGCCGGGTTACAGTCACTTGAGGAGCCCTGGGCAGATACGACCACACCTGCCGGCCGCATGGTGCTGACAATGTTCGCGGGCGTTGCTGAGTTCGAACGCGCCCTGATCAGGCATCGCACCGACGAGGGACGCAAGGCCGCCAAGCATCGCGGCGTGTCGTTCGGCCGTCCGCAAAAGCTTCGCCCGGATCAGAAGACGCTCGCCCTCGCGCTGGTCGAGGAAGGCAGGTCCATCAGCGAAGTTGCCAGAACCTTCAACGTCCACCCAGCGACCATCTGTGGACGCCCCCATGGGCGCAAGAGAAATCTTCGGGGCTGCATGGCTACGTAGGTCGGGTGCTGACATCTGTCCGGCCTCTGATGCGGCCGTGCAGCCGCGGGCCCGTATGGGAGTTCGAAGGCCGGGTCCAAATCAGTACGGCGCGCTCGAGGCGCTCTGTCATAAACTGGTTCTCCCGACCTCGTCTCACGACCGTTGCGCCATACTCTCCTTCCGACCGCCCCTACGCCCTCGACGCCCCCACGATCGCGAGTGGCTTACGCCACCGCGACCGGAGCTTGATAGATCCCGCCTTTGGCCAGCAGCGCCCAGACGATCCGGGCCATCTTGTTGGCCAGTGCCACCGTCACCAGCATGCGCGGCTTGCGTGCCAGCATGCGCGCGAGCCACGATCCTTCCAGGGCGCCGCGTCGGCAGGCATGGCTGACAACAGCACTGCCGCCGATGATGAGGAGGCGCCGTAGCGTGCGCTCGCCCATCTTCGAGATGGCGCCGAGCCGCTGCTTGCCGCCGGTCGACTTCTGCAGCGGCGTGAGACCCAGCCAGGCCGCGAAGTCACGCCCGGTCGCGAACGTCTCGATCGGCGGCGCGAGCGCTGCGATCGCGGTGGCGGTGATGGGACCGACACCCGGTATCGTCATCAGTCGGCGAGCGACCGGGTCCTCTTTGGAACGGCGGCCGATCTCGACGTCCAGGACGGCGATGTTCTCCTCCAGCGATGTCAAGCTCGTGATCAGAACCCTGAAGATCGCACGCGCGCTCTCCGGCAAGGGACAGCTCGGGTCTTCGATCTGACCGATCAGCGTCGGCACATGCGCCGTGCCCTTGGGGACGACCCAGCCGTATTCGGTCAGGTGCCCCCGTAACGCGTTGATGCATTGCGTGCGCTGACGCACCAGCACGTCCCGAGCCCGGAACACCATGCCGTTCGCCTGCTGCTCCTCGTCCTTCACCGCGACGAACCGCATGCTGGGCCGCTGCGCCGCCTCGCAGATCGCCTCGGCATCGGCGGCATCGTTCTTCTGCCGCTTCACGAACGGCTTGACGTAGGCGGGCGGGATCAGCCGGACCGTGTGGCCCAGCTTGCCGATCTCCCGACCCCAGTGATGGGCGCCTCCACAGGCCTCCAGTGCGACCACGCACCGGGGCTGGGACGCGAAGAACTCGACCAGCTTGGCCCGGGCGATCTTCTTGCGGAATACGACGCGCCCCGACGCATCCGCGCCATGCGCCTGGAAAACGTGCTTCGCGATGTCCAAGCCGATCGTGCTAACCTCCGTCATGGACGCCTCCCTCAAGTGGTGTCATCAACACCCCCACTTTGGCACACGATGCCGTCGGGGGGCGTCCACCCCATCAGTAGACCGTACGATTCAGACGCACGGCCCGCAACCTGGGCTATGACGTCATGCTCGTCCCGGAGGCGGCGTAACCCTTCAGCCAGCCGGTCCAGTTGAATTCCGTAGCAGTATCCAAGGCGGGGGAACCCCAAGCACACGGCCGTGACCTGGGCGATTATGGAGAAAGCTGCGGCGTGCTTGCCGGGCGGCCACGTCACGCGTCCCGCTGAGCATCCGGTCACGGGAGCTGTATCTTGCGCGCCGCGACCAGCTTGCCCTTCTTGTCGTAGCCGCGCAGATTCAGACGCGTTCCCCTGCCGCCAGGCAGCAAGCTGGCGAAGACCGGGTGGTCGCCATCGGGCACCGACATGGAGGGGCTTGCCCACATATCGTCCCTGTCGTCGACGAAGATGTCGAGGCGGTCGAAGTTGCGGGTCCTGATGGTCGCGGCCACCTGGCCTTCGCGGCGCTGCAACGTGCCCTCGATCTCCCGTAAGTCATAGGACTGTTCGTTCTTGAGTGCGTCTGCAGCGCACCGGATCAGATCGATGTTGTGGTCCAGGACGTCGTCCCGGGTCATCCTGCACACAAATTTCGGGGTCACGCCGAGGTCTTCGAGCTCCGTCCCGGCCCGCGCGCCGACCCGCAAGGTTCGCCGGAGGGCGAAGCGCAGGTCGCCGGCAGGCAGCTCGCGGAGCGGCCGAGACGCTAGGGATGCGCCCCCTCCCCTGGCTTTCTCCACTTGCTTTAATCTCTCGCGCAGTTGGGAGTGGGCGACGACATCGGCGCCGCCCGCACCCGTACATCCATCGGTCCCCAGCACCGGGCCGATCTCATGATCCTGGAACCCGGCGGCGAAGATGTCGGCCGTGCTGTAGCACAAGGCATTCGTGATGAGGACGACCGGTCCGTAATACCGCTGTCCCATGTCGTTGCAGAAGGCGGGATCGCTCAGCGGAAAGGCGGAGGAGAACGTGGTTCCGGTTTCCACGGCGCGCCTGATGGAGTTCCCCCACTGGCCGTAGCTGTCGGGAAGAGCCTCGCAGATCTTCAGGCTCAGCGACGTATTGATGAACTGCCCGGGCTCGGGCTGGACCGTCCTTGGCGTCAGGATCTGCAGCAGCCGCTCGCCGCTCTGTATGGAACCGCCGGGATTATCGCGAATATCGACGATCAAGCCGTCCTCGGGCATGGATTCCGCGAGCCTGGCGAACTCCACTGCCAAGGCGTCATGATCGACCTGGAACGTGCGCAGCCGGATGTAGCCGAAGCGCTTCCCATCGTAGCGAAATCGCTTGGCGTCCAGAACGTCGCGCATCTCGTCCACAACGTCGACGGGTTTGATCTCCGTGATCCCCTTGCTGTCCCTGCTCGGCCCATGCTCCTCCGTGCACAGCCCCCACGTGCGGTCCTCGGTTGAGTAGAGCTTGGAGTAGACTCGCTTGTTCAACGTGCGGATCAAGTCCGTCTCGTAGTCGAAGCCCTCGGCCATGTCGTGGATGGTGGCGCCGTCCCTGGGCAGCTCCTCCGAGCGAGGCAGGGTCGCGACGCGCCACGGCACGCGCAGGCAGCGAACCACCTTGTCCGGCTCGCTCACGTATCGAACCGTCACGCACTCCTCGTCAGGCGGAAGCGCCTTGGCGAGAGGACGGATAGTCAGCCGGGCAAGGCCGCGCGCCAGCCGCGCATCGGGGTTGCTGCCGGCGTTTCGCGCGCCGGCGAGCTCCACGGCGCGCGACATCGGGACGTCGTTCCAGTGGGTGACCTCGACTCCGCGCATGAAACCGGGAGCCGCCTTGAACCAGTCGAGCCCCGTGATGACGTTGGAGACGACGTACTTACGCTCCCCGTCCTCCGGCTTGTCGAAGTAGTCTTCGATCTGGAACGGCACGAACGCGACGGCCCGGTCGAAAGGCTTCGGCAGGACATACATCGTATGCAGGTCCCGCACCGACGTGAGAGTGTCCGTCATCTCGCGGTGGAACCACAGATCGTCCTGCGGCCATGGCTGACTGAGCGGACGCTGCGGCGTGCAGTACGATTCGAGGCGAAGCTTGAGGAGCTTGAGGCGCCGGACAGGATCAACCGCATACATGGCGCGCTTGAGCGGCAAGTGAACGTAGAGGCCTTCGAGCAGAAGGATCGCCTCCTCCACCAACGTGAGGCACTGCTCGGGCTTCAATCGTTTCCGTCCAGCCAGGAAAGCGCTGACCGCCCTCGCACTATCCAGATCCAGCGTCACGTCCCGGTCTTGGAACGACGAAGCGGCAGCGCTGACCCGGTTCGACATGACGCTCTCCATTGTGACCGATCGACTTGTGACGCAGCCGCGAGCCGTCCGGGTGTGAGCGGCTTCACACCCCGGCGACGCGGCGCACAGCTACGACTCGCCCCGGTGCTCCGCCCCCGGCGGTCGGCCGGAGGACCGCTTAGGAAACGAACCGCTTGATAAACCTTCCGTAACGACCGAGTCTAGCGCAACAATCGGAGATTAGGTGTTTTGGCCCGGGTGGTTGGGGCAAGCCGCCGAGAGTGCCTCTATCCGCCCCGAGCAAGTTCTATGTGGGAGCCGCGGTCCGATGCTTTGCAATCGCTGCAATACCAGCAGCCCGGCGAACAGTCGCTACTGCGACGCATGCGGCGCGCCGATGCAACCGGCCTGCCCGTCCTGCGGCCACTCCAACCGGCCCGGCGCGCGCTTCTGCGGCGGCTGCGGCCGAGCGCTCCAGCGCGAGGAGAGCTTGGCCGCTAGGGGCGAGGAGGCCACAGAGCCTGCATTGCCGGCCCCGCTAGCCGCCCTCCTTAGCTCCCGCTTCGCCCGCGAGGGCGAGCGCAAGCAGGTGACCGTCCTGTTCGCCGATATCCGTGGCTCGACCGAGCTGATCCAGGAGCTTGATCCCGAGCAGGCCTTGCAGCGGCTGGAACCTGGGATGCAAGCGATGGCGAACGCCGTCCACCAGTATGGCGGCACGGTCAACCGAATGCAGGGCGACGGCATCATGGCGCTGTTCGGCGCGCCGCTGGCCTACGAGGATCATGCGGTCCGCGCCTGCTTGGCCGCGAGCGCCATGATGGAGGCGGTGGCGCGCCTGGGCGAGCACTACGTCGATATCCGCGTCGGCCTCAACTCGGGCGAGGTCGTGGTTCGGTCGATTGGCCACGACCTGTCCATGGAATACGACGCTGTCGGGCCGACGACCCACCTGGCCAGCCGCATGGAGCAGCTTGCCGAGCCCGGAACCGTCTGCATCACAGCGAGGACGGCGCGGCTTGCCGGCGGCTTCATCCAGGTGCGTCCGCGCGGCCTGGTCGAAGTCAGGGGCTTGGCGCAGCCGGTGGAGGTGTTCGAGCTGGTCGGCGCGGCCGGGCAGACGCGCTGGCAGGTGCGCGCCGCCGCCCATAGTCTCACGCGCTTCGTCGGCCGCGAGGCCGAGCTGGGGGTGCTGTCGAGCGCGCTGCACCGCGCCAGGGACGGCCGCGGCCAGATCGTGGCCGTTGCCGGCGAGGCCGGTATGGGGAAATCCCGGCTCGTGCACGAATTCCTGGAAGGCCTGGACGGGGCGGAGCAGGTCTCCTTGTCGGCCGCGGCCATGCCGCATGACCGGAACACGCCCTACCAGCTCATCGCCGATACGCTGCGCACCTGGCTTGGGGTCGACAGCCACGACAGCCAGGCCGAGATCGACGAGAAGCTTGCCGCCGCGACGGCGGCGCTCGACGGGCACGTGGCCGCCGACCTCGCGCCGTTGCGCTCGTTGCTTGACCTGCCGGTCCATGACGCCGCCTGGGGGACGCTCGACCCGGTGCAGCGCCGACAGCAGACGCACGACGCCGTCCGCTCGCTCGTCCTGCAGGTCGCTGCCTCGACGCCTCTGATCCTCCTGGTCGAGGACCTGCACTGGGCGGATTTCGAGAGTCAGTCCATCCTCGATTCGATCATCGATGGGCTGGGCACCGCGCGCCTCCTGATCATCGTCACCAGCCGGCCCGAGTTCCAGCACCGCTGGGCCCGGCACAGCTACTACTCGCTCGTGCAGCTCGGCCCACTGGCGAACAGCGCCTCCGACGCGCTGCTGCAGACCCTGCTGGGCGATTCGGCCGATCTCGGCTCGCTGCGCCAGCGGATGATCGAGCAGACCGACGGCACGCCGCTGTTCCTCGAGGAGATGGCCCTCACCCTGGTCGAGACCGGCGTCCTGGTCAGCGAGCCCACCCGCTTCCGGCTGACGCAGAGCGCCGAGACCGTGGAGATCCCCGACTCCGTGCAGTCGGTGCTCGCCTCCCGCATCGACCGGCTGCCGACCGAGGAGCGCACGCTACTGCAGATCGCGTCGGTTCTCGGCAAGACCGTGATGGTGGCGCTGCTCCGGGCCGTCGCGGCCATTCCCGCGGATCAGCTCGCGCGGCAGCTCCTGGAGCTCCGGTCGCAGGAGTTCCTGCATGAGGTCAGCGGTTCCTCCGGCGCCGAGTACAGCTTCAAGCACGCGCTCACCCACACAGTGGCGTACGACAGTATGCTGCTGCGGCACCGCCGGACCCTGCATGGGCTTCTCATTGCCGCGATCGAGGACAAGTTCTCCGAGCGCCTCGACGAGTTCACCGAGCGGCTCGCCGACCATGCGATGCGGGGCGAGATCTGGGACAAGGCGGTCCTCTACGCCCAGAAGGCAGGACTGCGGGCCAACGGCCGCTCAGCGCACCGCGCAGCCACCGTGTTCTTCCAGCAAGCGCTCGGCGCGCTGAGCCGCCTCCCGCTGAACCCCGAGATCGTGCAGCAGGCGATCGATCTCCGTCTTGGCCTCCGGGTTGCACTCGTGGCGACCGGCGATCTCGAACAGGTCCGTCATCACCTCCTAGAGGCCGAGGCGCTGGCCCGCTCCATCGACGATGAACGGCGGCTCATGCCGATCGTCGTCAGCCGGTCCACGATCCTGAGCAATCTGGGCGAGCTCGACGAAGCTGTCGGAGCCGGCCTGCATGGCCGCGCTCTCGCCGAACGGATGGGCGATGAGGCTTGCTTTATCAGTTCCGGGTTCGCGCTCGGTCAGGCCTACTGGAACCGGGGCGAGTTTCAGATGGCGGAGATGATCCTCTCGGCGACTATCGATACGCTCAAGGGCGAACGGTACGGACGGCACTCGGGGACGACCGGCACCGCCTCGCTGATGTGCCTCGTCTCTCTGTCGCATACCCATTGCCTCGTGGGACAGTTCGAGGAGGCCTTCAGGCGAAGCCGGCAGGCGCTCGAGCGGGCGATGGAGACGGAGCGGCCGTATGACCTGAGCTACGCGCATGCCGCGCAGGGGCTCGCGCACCTGACCATCGGCGAGCTCGATAAGGCGATCCGGCATCTCGAGGAGGCGTCGCGCATCTCTCACGTGCACGAGATCATGCTGCTCGCGCCGCACGCGGCACGCTATCTCGGCCGCGCCTACGCGGCGTCAGGCCGCCTGGACGAGGCGGAGGCGCTGCTCCTGCCGGCCATCGAACAGACGCGCTCCCAATCGCTGGCGGCGCTGCACGGGTGGTGCGCGGCGTCGCTCGGCCTCACGCGGATGCTGCGCGGCTCGCATGGCGAGGCCGAGACCCTGGCGGCAAGCGCCTTGGAGTTCGCCTATCGGCAGGGTTATCGTCCGCTTGAGGTCCACGCGTCGCGCCTGCTGGGCGTGATCCACGCCGCAACGGGTGCTGCCGGGTCGGCGCAGCGTGCCGAGACCTGGTTCCGCAACGCCGCGACGCTGGCCCGGCAGATTGGCATGCGGCCGGAGCTCGCCCATTGCCATCATGGGCTCGGAGACCTGCTGGCAGAGACGGGTCGTCCGGCTGAGGCAGGCACGGAGCTTACCATGGCCATCGACCTCTACGCCTCGATCGGCATGGCGAGCGGCTCGGCGCTGGCCAAAGCGTCCCTCGCCGCCCTGGCGGAACAGTCTGTGGGCCGTGCAGCGATGCCGGCAACGGTCGCACGGCAGGAGGCCGTGTGAGATGCCAACAACCT
>JBBSIT010000163.1:0-7732 GCA_038231995.1 Acetobacterales bacterium
GCGTGAAGTAGGCGAGCCGCATCAGGCGCGCGCCAGCACGTCGCGATGCAACGCGAGCGTCGCCGCAGCCATGGCCGCGGCGGTGTAGCGCCCTGCCCGCTCCCGCGCCGCCTCGCCGAGCGGCCCCGGTGCATCGAGCGCGCCCCACAGCGTCGCGACCAGCGCCGCTTCGTCCGTCACGAAGACGGCAGCGCCGTCCCAAAGCTCGCGCAATGACGGGATGTCGGACAGCACCAGCGCCATGCCAGCCTGCGCCGCCTCCAGCACCGCCAGGCCGAACGGCTCATAGCGCGGCACCGAGACGAACACGGTGGCGCGGGCGTGCTCGGCCTCCAGTCCTGCCTCGTCCAAGGTGCCGAGCAGGTCTAGGTTCGCGAACGAAGCCATGGCGCCATTCGGGCCGGCGACTGGACCTGCCGCCCGCACCGGCGCACCCAGCGTCGCCGCGGCCCGGTCCAGCGCTGCGACGCCCTTGCCCTCGTCCCACAGCCGGCCGGCCGTCAGTACCGCGCGTTCGCGGCGGGCCGTGACGACGGGCATGGGCCGACGGCCATTGTGGACGACATGGAGCCGCAGGGGGCCGTAAACCTGCCGGAGCGCGTCGGCATGGGCCTGGCTCGGCGCGATCACGGCGTTGGCGCGGCGCAGGCCCATGGCGGCGGCCTCGGTCCGCCAAGCGAAATCCGCCGGCATGTCCCCGCCCCGCACGGCGCGCCACCAGGTCGCGACGCAGCTATGCGAGACGGCGACGACCGGCACGGGCCAGGGTGTGCTGCCCACGAGCGCCGGGGCATGCAGGTGGACGCTCGATGCGCCGACCTCGGCAGCGAGGCTGCGCAACTGCGCGGTCGCGCCGTCCAATTCCGCCGCGGACCGGGCCGTCCAGTCCAGTTCCAGGCCGGTCTGCACGAGGCGCAGACCATGCACCCGCCCGGCCTCAAGACGCTGCGCCGCGTCGGCTGCCGGCCCCATGACGGCGAGCACCGTCTCAACGCCGCGCGCCGCGAAACCATCGGCCAGCTCGATCGCGTAGCGCCACACGCCGCCCACCGCATCGGCCGTCATCAGGACGCGGGCGGGCGGGCGGCCGATCAGGCCGTCAGGCATCGGCGTTCCAGCTCGGGCAGCGAGAGCGGACGGCCGTCCTGGATATCGGAGAAGCTGGCGAACTGCGCGAGGTAGTGGTGGTGCGCGCGTTCCCAGGCTTCGTCATCCGGCGCGCCGAACAGCCGGCGATAGTCGGGCGAGCTGGGGTAGGGATAGAGCGGCACCGGGTCGTTGGCCCACACGTTGTGGGCGCGCAGGCGGGAGCGCCAGTCCGTCACCATGGCCGGGTCGTCGCCTTGCGTCTCGATCAGGTTGGCCTGCACGAACGGCACGTGGCGCCGGGCGAGGATCAGCAGATCCGCCAGTTCGTCCGTGCTCAGCTTGCAGCGCTTGTCGAGGGCGGCGCGCCCGCTCTCGGTCAGGCTCTCGACGCCGGCCTCGATGCTGACGCAGCCCGCCGCGCCCAGCAGCTCGATCATCTCGGGCTTCCACAGGTCGATGCGCGTCTGCACGCCGAACTCGACCCGGCGCGGCACGAGCGCCTCCAGCAGCGCCCGGTTGGGCAGGAAGATCTCGTCGATGAAATAGACGTACTCGGCCCCCTGCGCGATCAGACCGTCGATCTCGGCCAGCAGCGGAGAAAGGTCGCGCCGGCGATAGCGGTCGCGGAAGTCGATCTTGGCACAGAAGGTGCAGCAGTAGGGGCAGCCGCGCGACGCCTCGACCTCGGCGCCCGGCGCCGTCACCGGCCGGTCGAAGCGGTGGTGATGGTGGTGGTGCCGCGCGATCCAGCTATCTGGCCAGCGCAGCGGCGGCAGGTCGATGAACCCGGCCGCCTGCGGCCCGCCCGCCTTCACCAGCGCGCCGTCGCGCAGGACGGCCGTGCCCGGCAGCACGCCCGGCGTGGCGCCGCCCGCGAGCAAAGCGACGACCTCCTCGCACTCGCCCATCACGACCGCGTCCACGCCCAGCTTGCGCAGGGTCGCCGCCGGAGTCGCGGAGCCGTGCGGGCCGACGGCGACCGTCATGCCGCATGGCCCGAGAGCGTCGAGCATCTCGCGCGGCACGCGCAGCTCCGGCTGGGCGCAGCGCCAGAACAGGTAGCTCGGCGCCGTCGCCACCACCGTCATATCAGGCCGGAACCCGGCGACCGACTCCGCCAGCTCGGCGTAGGACAGGCCCTCAAGATGCCCGTCGCGCAGCAACACCTCGTGCCCGTCCCGCTCCAGCAGCGCGCGGGTGTAGCCGAGCTCCAGCGGCAGATGCGGCTCGCGGCAGCCGAAATAGATGCTGCCCTCGAAGGTCCAGGGCGGGTTGACCAGGGCGACCCTCATGCGCCTGCCCTCGCAGAGGCTGCTTCCGGCGCCCGCACCCGCCGCTCGGTCGCCGCCCAGCGGGCGAGCCGGCGCAAGCCCTCCTGCCAGCCCAGCGCGGGGTGGAGCCCGAGCGCAGAGGCAGCGCGGCGCGTGTCAGCCACGAAGTAGCGCTGATCGCCGGGCCGCCAATCGGAATAGCGCAGCTCGGGCTGCAAGCCAGTGATCGCGCCGATCTCGGCGAGGACCTGGCGCAAGGTCACGGCGTTGGCCGGGCCGCCGCCCAGGTTGAACGCCTGGCCGGACACCGCGCCGATCCGCTCCCAGGCGGATATGTAGGCGTCCACCGCGCCGTCCACATACAGCACGTCGCGCACCTGCCGGCCGTCGCCGTAGATGCTGATGGGCTTGCCCGCCAGCACAGAGAACAGGAAATGCGCGAGCCAACCCTGATCCTCTGTGCCGAGCTGCCGGGGGCCGTAGATGCAGCTCATGCGCAGCACGCAGGCCGGGATGGCGTAGCTGCGGGCGTAGTCCAGCACGTATTGATCCGCGGCGCCCTTCGAGCAGCCATAGGGCGTGTAGAACGACAGCGGCCGGTCCTCGCCGATGCCGTGCGCTCGCAGCGCTGCATTTGCAGGCACGTAAGCCTCCCCGTCCCGCTCCAGCGCGACGTCGGCCAGGTTGCCATAGACCTTGTTGGTGCTGGCGAACACGACCGGCACGGGGTCCGGGCGCCGGCGGATGGCCTCGAGCAGGTGCAGAGTACCGCGCAGGTTGACGTCGAAATCCGTCTCGGGGTCGTCCAGGCTGGTCGTCACGGCCACCTGGGCCGCGAGATGGAACACCGCCTTCGCCCGGCCCACGGCATCATTGAGCGCCGCGCGGTCCCGCACGTCGGCCGCGACGGAGGCGACCCGGTGCGGGTGCCGCCGCCGGAGCCAGGCGAGGTTCGCCTCGACGCCGGGCCGCACCAGCGCATCGAACACGAGCACGTCGTGCCCGGCCGAGGCCAGCCGGTCCACGAGGTTGCTGCCGATGAACCCGGCGCCCCCGGTCACGAGGACGGGGCGGGCCTGGCTCAGCTCGGTCGTCACCTTCGGCGCCCCACTCACGCGACCAGGCCTCGCTGCTCAAGCTCGCGCCGCGCATCCACCACGCGGTCCTCGGCCTGCTGCTCGCGCACCCACTCCGCCAGCTCGCCGAGGCTGTCCTCGAAGCTGCGGCGGGGCCGGAAGCCCAGCACGTCCCGTGCCAACGTGATGTCGGCGAAGCAGTGGCGGATGTCGCCCACGCGGGCCTTGCCCAATATCTCGGGCGACAGATGCGGCACGCCCATGGCGCTCGCGAGCGCCTGGCCGACCTGCAGGATGCTCACGTCGCGGCCGCTGCCGATGTTGAACACCTGTCCGGCGGCGGCCGGGCTCTCCAGCGCCAGCAGGAAGGCGCGAGCCACGTCCTCGACATGGATAAAGTCGCGCCGCTGCTCGCCGTCCTCGAACACCATCGGCCGCTCGCGGTTGTGCAGGCGCGACGCGAAGATGGCGAGCACGCCGGTATAGGGGTTCGAGAGCGCCTGGCCCGGGCCATAGACGTTGAACAGCCGCAGCGCCACGCCCTGCATCCCGTATGCCGGCGCGACCGTAAGCGTCAGCCGCTCCTGCACGTATTTCGTCAGCGCATAGACGGAGGCGAGGTTGGGCCGCTTGCCCTCCGGCGTCGGCATGGGCACGAGCGGGGCACCGTCGGGGCCGACCGGGTCCCAACCGCCGCCGGGCTGACGCTGGGCAGGGCGCACCACGTTTTCCATGAGCTGGCCGGCGGCGGTGCGATACAACCCCTCGCCATACACGCTCATGGACGATGCGACGACGACGCGCTCCACCGGTCGGTCGATCAGCGCCTGGAACAGCACGCCGGTGCCGAGGTCGTTGACCGACACGTAGCGGTCGATCGCGTACATGCTCTGGCCCACGCCCACCTCGGCGGCGAGGTGGATCACGCTGTCCATCCCGTCCAGCGCATCCGCCACCCGGTCGAGGTCGCGCACGTCGGCGCGGACGAACTCGACGTGATCGAGCACGGGGTTGAGCGGGGCGCCGCTCCTGTGGACCTGGTCGATCAGGCTGTCCAGCACCCGCACCGTGTAGCCGCGATCGAGCAACGCTTGCGCCACATGGCACCCGATGAAGCCTGCGCCCCCCGTCACCAGCACCCGTCTCGTCATACGGACCAACCCTCTCTCACCGCAGCGCCAGCGCTCGTCCCGGCCTGCATGGAATCGTCATCTACTTGCCTTGCATAGCCACATTCCCGGGCCATGGCGGGCAGCACAGGTTCACAAACTCGTCAGAACCAGTGTTGGTTACACGACGATGTGCCTCGCGCAGTCAAGTTCGCGAGAGTAGCTGCCTGGGCGGGAACAAGGGCCCTACTCCGCGGCGTCCTTCAGCCCGGCGCCGGCGAGTTCCGGGAGCAGCGGCAGCAGGGCGGCCAGGTCGCGCTCGGCCACGCAGCACAGGTACTCCGCCACCACGGGGTGATCGCCCTCGCGCTCGGGCAGGGGCAGGCCATCCGGGCCGAGCGGCAGGGCGGTCAGGCCGAGGTCGGCGTAAACCTTGAGCAGCGCCGGCCCGGCGCGCCACACGGCGGGGTCCAGCCGCTCCTGCACCGCGAGGTCCCGCAGGCGCCAGATCGCCGACGCGCGATCGGACACAGCACCTACCGGATCGCCGATGCCGAGCAGCACGCGGCCGAGTCGCCGGAACGGGATGGCGGCGCGGCCGGATTCGCCGAACACCACGCCGTCCGCCTGGGCCGGCGGGATCACGCCTAGCGCTGCGTAGCGAAGGCGCCCCTCGCCGGCCCAGGGCAGCCACGAGACCCGGCCCGGCCGGAGCAGCCGCCAGAGCGCCGCCAGCGCGAGCACCACAGACAGCGCCACCGTGACGCGCACGCTGTTCGGCACCTCCGGCGCCAGGACGATCTCCCACCAGCTATTCTCCTCCAGCCCGCGGACGCGCGGCTCGAAGGCGGCCAGCGCCAGGATGCACACCACGAGAGCGAACAGCGGCACGGCCGTGCTGGCCTGCAACGGGCCGGAGAGGATCCTGGCGTGACGGTAGTACGCATCGCGGAACGGGGCGACCAGCACGGTCGCCACGACCAGGATGCCGGGGATCCACCAGGCCGCGCCCTGCGCCGCCGTGAAGCCCGCGGCGACCAGCAGGGTCGTGACGGTCGCGCCCCAGGCGAGGGTGACGCGCTGCGACAGCCCTATGGCGAGCACGATCAGCACGGTGCCGATCAGAGACGGCACGAACTGCCCTGCCTCGGCGGCCACTTTGTTGAAATCCGGGTCGATCCAGGAGAAATCAGGACGCTGGTCGAGCAGGCCCATGCCCAGCAGCATCGCGCCGCACAGCGCGACCGCCCCGGTCGCGGCGCCCACGGCGAAACTCGGCTCCCGCCACTGCGATAGCCGCTGCACGCTGCGGTCCAGCATGGCGGAGTTCACCAGCGCCCCGCCGCGCAGCAGGATCTCGTTGCCGGCGAACAAGGAGCCGGCCAGGAACAGGGGAATGACGTAGTAATAGAGGCGGAACACGACGATGGCGCCGAGGATCTGCGGCGGCTCCAAATAGGGGTTGAGGCCGAGCAGCATGGCAGTGTCGAACACGCCGATGCCGCCGGGCAGGTTCGCCGCAAGCCCCGCCGTATAGGACGCGACATAGACGCCGAGGAACCGCACGTAGGTCAGCCCGGGCGTCTCGGGCAGCAGGGCGTAGAAGATCGCGGCCGTGACCGCGACATCGACGGTCGCCAGCGCCACCTGGACGATGGCCATGCGCCAGTTCGGCAGCGTCACCTCGTGGCCGAACAGCCAGATCGTGCCGACGAAGCGCGACAGGCTGACATAGGCGGCGACGACCAGCCATAGCGACGCGCCGACCAGGTACATGCCCCAGCTCGGCACGATGGCGCCGAAGAACGGGACCGCATCGGGTTCCAGGAACAGGATGATCCCGCCCAGCACGAGGCCGCCGAGCGCGAAGGTGAGGCTGCAGAAGGCCACGACCTTGGCGATCTGGAACGGGGTCAGCCCCCAATGTGCGTAGAGCCGGTATCGCACGGCGGCGCCCGACACCGCCGCGAAACCGAGGTTGTGCGACAGCGAGTAGGCGCAGAACGAGGCGAAGGCGACGCGCCCGTAGCTCACCTTGTGCCCGGCGTAGATGGTGCCGAGCCGGTCGTAGAACGTCAGCACCCAGTAGGACAGGATGGTCCAGAGGAACGAGATCACCAGCGCGTGGACCGGGATGGCGGCCAGCGCCACGCGGATGTCGGCGAGCTTGAGGTGGCGGAACTCCTTCCAGACGACGTAGACGGCCCCGATCAGCAGCACCACGCCCAACACGGCGGGCAGCTGGCGCGCCAGATTCTTGAGCAGGTTCATCGTCCCGAGCAGCCGAAGGCTGCTCTCTCCTCAGTCAAGCGGAGCATGACCGACTCGATCATGCTCAGGCAGCGCTTGCGTGGCGCGAAAGCGTGTCGTCGATCACGGCAATCGTCTCCGGCAGCCCATCGAGTGCTACGAAGCCGCCGAAGCGCGGCCCCTCCGCCTGTCCGAGCAGGACCTGGTAGAGGCAGCTGAACCAGGCGCGCAGATCGGGGAACGGGTGCCGCTTGCCGACCGCGTAGAGTTCGTCCTGGATCATCTCCGCGCTGCTGTCGGGCGGCATGGCGCGGAGCGTCTCGGCGAGGTCCGCCAGCGCCGCGCGCTCCACCGCGGTCGGCTCGCGGTACTGCTTGGCCGGGCGCACGAAGTCCCGGTAGTAGGCGATGGCGTGCTGCACGAGGTGATCGAGGCCGGGCAGCGTCTCCGGGCTGGCGCCGGGCACGTAGCGCCGCAGGAAGCCCCACAGCATGTCCGGCGTGTCGGCGTTCACGACGCTGGCGAGGTTCAGCAGCATGCCGAACGGCACGGGGCTGGCCACGGCCTCGTGCCGCTCGCCGCCCTGGATGTGCCACGCCGGGTTGACGAGCTGCTCGGCCTCCGTCTGCCCGGCGAGCTTGGCGGCGTTGCCGACGTAGTCGTCCACCGACCTCGGGATGACGTCGAAATGCAGCCGCTTCGCCCGGTGCGGCGAGTTGAACATGAACTGCGCCAGGCTCTCCGGCGGCGCGTAGCGCAGCCAGTCATCCACCAACAGGCCGTTGCCCTTGCTCTTGCTGATCTTCTGCGCGTGCTCGTCGAGGAACAGCTCGTAGGTGAAGCCGACCGGCGGCTCGCTGCCGAGCACCTTGCAGATCTTGCTGGACAGCCGGACGCTGTCGATCAGGTCCTTGCCCGACATCTCGTAGTCCACGCC
>JBBSIT010000164.1:0-7728 GCA_038231995.1 Acetobacterales bacterium
GGTCGGCCGCGTCGTCCTGGCCGAGGCACATGTAGAGCGTGCCGGTGCAGGTCAGCCGCACGCGGTTGCAGCTCTCGCAGAAATTGTGGGTCATCGGCGTGATGAAGCCGAGCCGCGTGCCGGTCTCCGCCACATCGAAGTAGCGGGCCGGGCCGCCGGTGCGGTGGGTACTCTCGGTCAGGGTCCAGCGCGTGCGCAGGCGGGCGCGGACGAGGGAGAGCGGCAGGTACTGGTCCGTGCGGTCCCCGCTGATATCGCCCATCGGCATGGTCTCGATCAGGCAGAGATCGTGGCCCTGGCTGCCGCACCAGGCCAGCATGTCGCTGATCTCGTCCTCGTTCACGCCTTTGAGCGCCACGGCGTTGATCTTGACGTGCAACCCGGCCGCCTTCGCGGCGGCGATGCCTTCCAGCACGCGGTCGATCCGGCCCCAGCGGGTGATGGCGGTGAATTGCGCCGGGTCGAGCGTGTCGAGGCTGACGTTGACGCGCTTCACGCCAGCGGCCGCGAGCGCCTCGGCCTGCTTGGCCAGCTGGGTGCCATTGGTGGTCAGCGTCAACTCGTCCAGCCCGTGCCCGAGCCGCGTACCGAGGCGCTCGAATAGTTTCTGCACGTCGCGCCGCACAAGCGGCTCGCCGCCGGTGATGCGGATTTTCCGGGTACCGAGACGGATGAAGGCGGTGCAGAGCCGGTCCAGCTCCTCCAGCGAGAGGACCTCGGACTTCGGCATGAACCGCATGTCCTCGGCCATGCAGTAGACGCAGCGAAGATCGCACCGGTCGGTGACCGAGACGCGCAGGTAGGTGATGGCGCGGCCGAAGGGATCGATCATTCTGTGAGTGTCGGCCCTCCGCGGCGCCAGTTCAAGGGTGGCCGGTTCAGGCGTCGTCGGGCAGGATTTCCAGCGCGACGACGCCGGCGTTCACCAATACCTTACCCGCATGCTCGAAATTGACGGTAACGCGGTCGCCGACCGCGGACTGGACCTGTCCGACGCCCCAATCGGGCCGGCCAGGGTGGCGGACGCGTTGACCAGGCTCGATCGGCGCTCCGTGCATGGGTGCCCTTCGTGGCGAGGCCTGTGCGTATCATGGATGACTGGAGATAGGCGAGATGACTGAAGCTGCCATACAGGCCTTCGCGGACGACGAGGCGACCGAAGGCTTAGCGCCGGGCGGCGCGCTGCACCTCGCCGACCTGGTGGGCGCGCGGCTGTGCCATGACCTGAGCGGATTGCTCGGGACCCTGCTCGGCGCGATCGAGATGACGATCGAGGACACGGCCAAGCCGGGCGAGGCGCTGCTGCTCGCCGACGAGGCCGCGCAGGAGCTCGGGCTGCGGCTGCGGCTGCTGCGGGCGGCATAGGCGGGCAACGGCGCGGAGCTCGACGCGGCTGGCCTGGGCGCGCTGGCGCCGGGTCTCTCCAGCGGGCGGCGCGTGCGGGTGGACGTTGCGGGCCTGGAGGGAGACTTTCCGGCGCCGATCGGCCGGATGCTGCTGAACCTCATGCTGCTGGGCGCCGAGGCGCTGCCGGGAGGCGGCGTCGTCACGCTGCAGGGCCGGTGGCCGGGCCAGCTCAGCATGTCCGCGGAAGGTCCGCGCCTCGTGCGGCCCGGCGCACTCACGGCCTGCCTGGCAGGCGCCGTAGGGCCGCCGGAGAGCGCGCGGGACCTGCAGGCGCCGCTCACGTTCCTGGTCGCCGCGGCGGCGGGGGCTACCCTTTCGTCGCCAGAGGAGGGGGATGGCCGGCTGACGCTGCGCGCCAGGCCCGCTGCGGCACCATCGCGCCTATAGGAATGCCCGGGGCGGGACGTGGACGAACTGCTGGCCGATTTCCTCATCGAGACCGGCGAGGCGCTGGCGGAGGCTGACCGGGCGACGCTCCGACTGGAGCGTGTTCCCGGCGACCCGGCGGCGCTCTCGCTGGTATTCAGGATCGTGCACACCATCAAGGGCACCTGCGGCTTCCTCGGCCTGCCCCGCCTCGAACAGGCGCTTGATTCGGCCGAGAGCCTGCTCGGGCAGATCAGGGATGGCAGCCTGCCTGTCATGCCGGACCTCGTTACGGGCATCCTGCGCGCGCTCGACCACGCCAAGTTGATCGTGGCCGGCCTCGGCTGCACCCAGGCCGGACCTGGCATCCTGCATCCGACCTCTGATCGGATGCAGCCGATCGGCACGGTCTGGGCCAGGCTGTCGCGGCTGGTGCAGGACCTCTCGGGGAAGCTCGGCAAGCAGATCGAGCTGACCTTGCATGGACAGGACATCGAGCTTGACCGATGGCTGCTGGAGCTGGTCCGCGATCCGTTGATGCACATGGTCCGCAACAGTGCGGACCACGGGATCGAGACGCCGCCGGAGCGCGTGTCAGCGGGCAAGCCGGAACGGGGCCGCATCACGCTCAGCGCCCGCCGCGAGGGTGGCCACATGCTGATCGAGTTGAGAGATGATGGGCGTGGCCTTGACGTGGACCGCATCAGGGCGAAAGCGTTGGAACGCGGCCTTGCGACGGAGGCGGAGCTCGCGGCGATGCCCGACGCGCAGGTCCAGCGATTCATCTTCCATGCCGGCTTCTCGACAACCTCGGCGGTGACGGCGGTCTCCGGACGGGACGTGGGCTTGGATGTCGTCCGAACCAACATCGAGCGGATGGATGGGAGCATCGGCCTATCCAGCCGGTCCGGCCATGGCACGACGTTCACGCTCCGGATCGCGACGCCGCCGGCGGTCGTCCCGGCCCTGGCGGTTCAGGCAGCCGGCCATCCTGGGCGCCCGAGGCTCCTGGTTGTCGAGGACAGCCGCTTCTTCCGTCAGCTATTGCTGCCCGCGCTGTCCGCGTCCGGTTTCGAGGCGACAGCCGTCGGAGGCGCGAGGGAGGCATTGGCCCTGCTCGACACGGGACTGCCGTTCGACGCGATCGTCTCGGACGTTGAGATGCCGGATATGGATGGATTGGCCCTCGCGCGCCGCGTGCGGGCAGGAGGCGCCTGGGCCGAAGTGCCGATGGTGGCCTTGAGCGGCCGCTCGGGCAGAGCCGATGTGGAGGCGGCCCTTGCCGCCGGGTTCACGGAGCACGTCACGAAGTTCGATCGCGATGAGCTGGTCGCGGCGCTGCGGCGCTGCCTGGCCGCCTAGCCCCTCAGTACAGGCCGCCGCGCGCGGCGATCGGCCAGACGCACTCGACGCGGCCGGCGCGCACGCCGACATACCAGTCGTACCGGTCCACCGTTGGGTCGCAGTGGCCGGGCACGAGGCGCAGCGTCTCGCCGAGCTTGGGGGCGCTCTCCTCCGATCCGAAGGCGAGCGTGCCGTGCTCGTCGGACGCGCCGGCGTAGCGGAGGCCGGGCCGCTGCCAGACGAGCGGCAGGCCGCTATCCACCGCGACGGCCTTGTGCCCGGCATCCAGCACGGCGACGCCGGGCCGGGAGGCGGACATGACGGTCGCGAGCACGAACAGCGCCTGGCGGAAGGTGCCGACCCCCTGCCCGGCCTCGTCGAGGTTGCGGGCGTAGTCGGCGTCCATGAAGCAGTAGCTGCCAGCCTGGATCTCGTTATAGACGCCGCTCGCCGCCTCGAACTCGAAGGTGCCGGTGCCGGCGCCGCCGACGATTGGGCAGTCCAGGCCGCGCTGGCGCAGCTGCTCCACCGTGCGGCGGGCGTCGTCGATGGCGGCGGCGGTTGCCTCGCGCCGCTCGGCCGAAGCGCGGATGTGCTGGGCGCGGCCGTGATAGGCCTGGATGCCGCCGAAGCGCAGATGCGGGCTGGCCGCGATGCGCGACGCGAGCGCCACCGCGTCGGGACCCGGCGCCACGCCGCAGCGTCCCATGCCCACGTCGATCTCGACCAGCACGGCGATGCGCACGCCGGCGGCCTCCGCCGCGGCCTCGATGCGCGCGATGTTGCCGGCGTCGTCCGTGCAGACGGCGACCCGGGCGATGCGCTGCAGGGCGGCGAGCCGGGCGAGCTTGCGGTCGCCGACGACCTCGTTGCTGACCAGGATGTCCGGCACGCCGCCCCAAGCCAGCGCCTCCGCCTCCGCGACCTTCTGCACGCACTGACCGACGGCGCCGCGCGCCATCTGCAGATGCGCGATCACCGGCGATTTATGCGTCTTGGCGTGCGCCCGCAGCTTCGCGCCGGTCGGAGCGAGCAGCGCCGCCATGTGGTCGAGGTTGTGCTCGAACGCATCGAGGTCGATCAGCAGCGCGGGCGTATCGACATCGCCCTCGCGCATGCCGGGTTGGGCGGGCGGCGGCTGGAGCATGGCTAATGCCCGGCGTTCTCGCCGGAGAAGTCCGGCGCGGCCAGGCCCGAGGCGAGCAACTGCTCGGTCAGCGCGGCCTTGAGGCGCTCCAGCCCGGCCTCGTCGCGCGCCTCGGCGCGGGCCACCAGCACCGCCTGCGTGTTGGAGGCGCGCAGCAGCCACCAGCCGTCATCGGTCAGCACGCGCACGCCATCGACGCTGTTGACGTTGGCGCCGGCGGCTTGCAGGCGCGCGGCGACCTCCTCGATGACGGCGAACTTGCGCACGTCGTCGCAGTCGAATCGCAGCTCCGGCGTGTTGACGACCTGCGGCAGGGCGAGGCGCACGGCGGACAGCTTCCCGTCCATGCGGGCGACGATGCCGAGCAGGCGGACGGCGACGTAGAGCGCGTCGTCGAAGCCGTACCAGCGGTCGGCGTAGAAGATGTGGCCGGACATCTCGCCGGCGAAGGGGGCGCCGATCTCGGCCATCTTGGCCTTGATGAGGCTGTGGCCGGTCTTGAACATGAGCGGCTGGCCGCCGGCGCGGGCGATCTCGTCGTAGAGCACCTGGCTCGCCTTCACGTCGGCGATGATGGTGGCGCCGGGGTGGGTGCGCAGCACGTCGCGGGCGAGTACCACCATGAGCTGGTCGCCGAACAGCATGCCGCCGCCGTCATCCACGACGCCGATCCGGTCCGCGTCGCCGTCGAAGCCGATGCCGAGATCGACGCCGCGGGCGCACACCTCGGCGATCAGCTGCTCCTGGTTCTTGGCGATGGTCGGGTCGGGGTGATGCGCGGGGAAGCGGCCGTCGATCTCGGCGTTCAGCACGGTGGGCCGGCCCGGCAGCACGCGGACGAGCTTCTGCAGGACCTCCCCGGCGGCGCCGTTCGCATTGTCCCACACGACGTTCAGCTCGCGGTCGCCGCCGTCCCAGTCCTGCACGAGCCGGGCCACGTAGTCGTCCGACACGTCCACCGCGCGTTCGCTGCCCGGCGCCTCCGCGACCACATCGCCGGCAGCGGCCATGCGGCCGAGCTCCTGGATCTGCGCGCCGAAGAACGCGCGCTTGCCCAGCATCATCTTGAAGCCGTTGTAGTCCGGCGGGTTATGGCTGCCGGTGACCATGACGGCGCCGTCCGTCCCCAGCGTCGTCGCGGCGAAATACAGCATCGGCGTCGGCCCGCGGCCTACGCGCAGCACCTCCATGCCGCTCGCCTTCAGGCCGTCCACCAGGGCGTCGGCGAGACCCGGCGTGGACCGGCGGCCAACGTGGCCGCCGGCCACGGTGCGCCCGCCCGCGCGGGCGACGACCGTGCCGAAGCAGCGGCCGATCGCGAAAGCGTCCGCGTCGTGCAGGGTGCGGCCCACCACCCCGCGGATGTCGTATTCCCGCAGCGAGGTCGCGTTGAATTGGTGGACGAATCCCATGCCTAGCACTCCACGCAATACTGCTTCAGGAACCCGCGCACGGCGTCGGCCAGGTCGGGCCGCTTGAGTGCGAAGGCGATCTGCGCCTCGAGGAAGCCGATCTTGTCGCCGCAGTCGAACCGCCGGCCTTCGTAGCGCAGGCCGTGGAACGGCGTGTGGCCAATCATCCGGGCCATCGCGTCGGTGAGCTGCACCTCGTTGCCGGCGCCGCGCTCCATGCGGCTGAGATGCTCGATCACCTCGGGCAGCAGCACGTAGCGGCCGATCACCGACAGGTTGCTCGGCGCGTCGGCGGGCTTGGGCTTCTCGACCAGGCCACGCACCTCGACCAGGCGGCCGTCATCGGCGCCGATGTCGAGGATGCCGTACTTGTTGGTCTGCTCGCGCGGCACCTCGGTGACGGCGACGACGTTGCCGCCGGTCTGCGCGTAGGCGTCGGCGAGCTGCTTGAGACAGGGCGTCTCGCTAAGCACGAGGTCGTCGGGCAGCAGGATGGCGAACGGGTCGTTGCCGATAAAGGCGCGGGCGCACCAGATGGCATGGCCCAGCCCGAGCGGCACCTGCTGGCGGACGGTGGCGATGGAGCCGGGCGGCACCTTCATGGCGTCCAGCAGGTCCAGCATGTCGGTCTTGCCGCGCTCGCGTAGGTTGGCCTCAAGCTCGTAGGCGACGTCGAAATGGTCGATCAGCGCGGTCTTGCCCCGGCCGGAGACGAGGCAGAACTGCTCGATCCCGGCCGCCCGCGCCTCCTCGATCGCATACTGGATCAATGGCTTGTCGACGACTGGCAGCATCTCCTTCGCCATCGCCTTCGTGGCCGGCAGGAAGCGGGTCCCGAGGCCTGCTACCGGCAGGACGGCCTTGCGCAGCTTCTTCATGGCGTGTGGGCGTTCCGTATCGTTGCGGCCGCGGGGCCGGGGTGGGCGGGGTCGAACGTGGGCGATTGGTGCCATGCCGGCGCCGGGCCAGCAAGCGACCGCCTGGGATGACGATGTAGCGGATGCTGGTTAACGCCGCTTCAGCAGTACGTCGCGCGCCTGGTTGATTCGAGTTGCCAGCCAGTCCGAACCGCCCCGGTCGGGGTGCGCCGTGCGCATCAGCCGCACCCAGGCCTCGCGCACGTCGGCCTCAGTCGCGCCGTCATGCAGGCCGAGCACCTGCAGCGCCTCGGCCCGCGACATGCGCGGTCCCGCCGGCGCGGCCCTGGCGCCCGGCACGGCGCGGCCCTCCTGCCACCAGCTCCAGACCAGCGGGCCGAGCAGCACGAGCGCGCCGAGCGCCGTCATGCCCCGCCCGGTCAGCAGCAGCATGGCGCCGAGGCTCAGCCCGGCGAGCGCTGCAACCCAGCCGATCGCGGCCTTCACCCCCTGCACGTCCGCCCGCGAGAAGGCGTTGGCCGCCCAGAGCAGCAGCGCCAGCGCGCCCAGGCCGAGGGCGAGCGTGATCATCCCGGCGCCGCCGCCGCGCGCTGCGCCTCCAGCACGGCGACGGCGCTGATGTTGACGACGCCGCGCGCCGTGACGCTCGGGACCAGGACATGGACCGGCTTGGCCATGCCGAGCAGCAGTGGCCCGATCGGCAGCGCATCGGCGGCCGCCTTGAGCAGGTTGAAGGCGATGTTGGCCGCGTCCAGCGTGGGCACGACGAGCAGGTTGGCGGTGCCGCTGAGCCGGCTGTCGGGCACCGCGCGGGTGCGCAGCGTCTCGTTCAGCGCGGCGTCGGCGTGCATCTCGCCATCGACCTCCAGGCCAGGTTCCCGCGCGCGGATGAGCCCGAGGGCCTGGCGCATCTTGCGCGCGGTGTCGGAGTTGCTGGCGCCGAAACTGGAATGGGACAGCAGCGCCACCTTGGGCACGAGGCCGAAGCTGCGGACGGCCTCGGCGGCGAGGCAGGTCATCTCCGCGACGTGCGGCGCGGTGGGATCGACAGTCATATGCGTGTCGCAGATGAACAGCGCGCCGCCCTGCAGGATGAGGCAGGAGAGCGCGTAGATGCGATCGACGCCGGGCCGGCGCGGGATGATGGGCATGACGTAACCCATATGGCGCCACC
>JBBSIT010000165.1:0-7704 GCA_038231995.1 Acetobacterales bacterium
GGAGCTTACAAAGCTCGACGTCATTACTAACCATATCACCCGAGGGACCCATCTGGATAGTAGATAAAAAGGCGTGTTTGATCCGCTTCTTCGCCCGTTGCGATGGGCATCACCAGTGGCCTGGAGCTTCGGGTGAGCGCTGCCGAGCGCGGTCACGATCCCATCTGAGATCTGGACCAGGCTACAGGACCGGTCTGTCCGTCTCATCCTAAAACCACTGGAGTCTATCCCGCTCCTGCGCCCGGATCAGCTGGACGGATAGAACCAATGAACGGGGGCCGCCCCCGCGACAGGCATGCGGAGCGTGGCAACCTGGTCGCCAAGCAGGCAGCCGAGATAGCCTGTGCGGAGGTCGGGCCCGCCGAAGGCGACGTTCGAGATGTTGCGCAGGACACGGCTGACGATCCGGTCCATGTGAGGACGCGCAAGGGCGTCCGCCTCGTAGGCCGCCTCGACCCAGGCCACGTGGTCCGGATCGGAGTCCTCCAGCACGACGGCTTGCCGCCCCGTGCCCGGATCGACCCGGATGAGCTGGTTCGAGATGATCCCGGCGATCCAGAGCTGGCCCTCGGCGTCGAGCGCCAGGCCGTCCGGATACTGGCCGCGGCCGAACTCCGTGACGACCTCCTTCGCCCCGAGATCCCCGTCCGCGCGTAGGGGGAAACGGCTCAGGCGGCGGGCATAGGTCTCGTTGACGTAGAGCCAGCCGCCGGCCGGATCGACCAGGCACTCGTTCGTGAAGCCGAGGCCGTCGGCGACGATGCGCGCGCCGCCTCCGTCCTGAACCACGATGAACCCGGTTGCTGCGCCCCGCCGGTAGTCTAGGGAGCGCGGCCTGAGCCGGGTCGACACCGTCAGCCAGAGCCGCCCTTGCCAGTCCCGCGTCACGAAGTTCGACGGCGGCAGGGGCGTGCCATCAAGCTCGACGAGGACGGGGCCGATCTGGCCCGAGCGATCGAGCCGCCAGGCTCCGCCCTCCTCCGCGCCGAGCTGGGCGAAGAGGAAGGACCCGTCGGCTTCGAGGGCGATGCCGTTGGGCCGGGGTCCCTCCGCGAGGTCGGCGGTGGTCCCGGCATAGAGCGTCTGCGTGCCGTCGGCCCTCAGATGCGCCACGCCGCCCCGCCAATCCGCGGTGTATAGGTCGCCCGCGGCGGTGGCGAGCACGCATTCCGGCCGAACGAGGCCTGACCCGACGTAGCTCACGTCGTCGAGGCTCAGCCGGTCGGCGTGGGACAGCGGCGCCACGCTCACCGCGTCAGCCAGACCAGGGCCATCGGGATCGCCTCGACATAGGTCACGGCGAGGAGGACGAGGATCGCCACCGCAAACATCGGGATCAACTCGCGCGAGATCGCGACCATGCCGACATTGGCCATCTTCGCCGCCACGAACAGCGTGCCGCCCACGGGAGGCGTGTAGAGTCCGATCACGAGGTTGAACACCATGATCAGCCCGAGATGCACGGGGTCGACACCGAACGCTTTCCCCGTGGGAATGAAGAGCGGCGCCGTGAGGATCAGCGACGGCAGGGGCTCCAGGAAAATGCCGACCAGGATCAGGGCAACATTCAGGAGCAGGAGGAAGACGTATTTGTTGGCCGAGATCGCCTGGATCGACGCCGCGAGCTGGGCTGGGATCTGCTCGACGGTGATCAGCCAGGACAAGGCGCCGGTCGCGCCCACCACCAGCATCACCACCGCGCTGGTGATGAATGAGTTGAGCATCAGCTTCGGAACCTGCTGAAGCCGTACCTCGCCATAGACCCAGACGGCCAGCACAAGGCCATAGATCACGGCGATCGATGCCGCTTCGGTCGGCGTGAAGGTTCCGGTCATGATGCCGCCCAGGATCACGGCAGGCAGGCCGAGTGCCGGCAACACTGCCTTGAAGCTGGTCCAGATCTCCGACCGTGCCGGCATGGGTCCGCCGATGTCGCAGCCGAGCTGCCGGCCCTTCCGAACACAGAGCAGCATCAGGCCGAGCGCCAGCATGAAGCCCGGCAACACGCCGGACACCAGAAGCTCGCGGATCGAGACGTTGCCGACGAAACCGTAAACGAGCAACGGGATCGACAGCGGCATGAGCACACCGATGGTGCCGGCGACGGCGATCAGCGCCGCCGCGAACGGCCGCGGGTAACCGCGCTCGGCCATGCTCGGGATCATCACCGAGCCGATCGCGGCCGAGTCGGCGATCGCGGAGCCGGACACCGACCCGAACATCGTGCAGGCGGAGACCGTCACCACGCCGAGACCGCCCGGCATGAAGGACAGGAGCGAGCTGGCGAAGCCGATCAGCCGCCGGCCGACACCGCCATGGGTCATCAGCTCGCCGGCGAAGATGAACAGCGGGATCGCCGCGAGATGCAGGGGCTCGACGCTGCCGATATAGGCCAGGAAAATGGCCTCCAACGGGTAGAACAGGCCGAAGATCCAGATGGTCGCGACGCTGGTGAACAGCAGCGCCCAAACGAGCGGCATGCCGAGCAGGGCCAACCCGAAGAACACGACGCAGATGACGGCGAGGATCATCGGCTACTCCGCCGGGAGCTGCAGGGTTATCTCGTCATCGGGCCGCGGCTGTTCGCCCGCAACGACGAGCGCCGTCTCGTGCAGGACGAAGACGAGGGCCAGCGCCGAGCCGGCCGGCATCGCCAGATACTGCACGCCCACGGGCCAGCCGAGCATGGTCATCTGCTGATCCATGGTTTGCAGGGCCAGGAGAAAGCCTCGCCAGACCAGGAAGGCGAGGATGACGACGACGGCAAGCCGGGTCGCTACCTCGACGGCATAGCGGATACGCCGCGGCATTGCCTCGACGAACTCGGCGATGCGCATATGGGCCCTGCGCCTGGCTGCCGCGGCGCCGCCGAGGAACGTCGCCCAGAGCAGCACGAACTCACCGAACTCGGTGTTCCAGGCGATGTTGGCGTTGAGTGCTGCGCGCGCGGCGACATTGGCGAACATGACGGCGAGCAGCGCCGCCGCGAGCACGGCGACACTGAGGTCGATCATGTCTCCGAGAACCCGCAACGGCGCGGGTTCCGGGCGAACTGGCCGGTAGAGGAAGTCCGATCCACCCACGGCTCTGCCGTCCACTGGCGGTCAGGCCGATTTGCGTACGGCTTCCGCGTCTCTCAGCATCTGGTCGACGGACTCAGCCCCGTATTCCTTGCGGGCGCGGTCATAGACGCTCTCCGATGCCTTGCGCCAGATCGACAGGTCCGGCTTGGCCACCTCGGCGCCCTTCGCGGTCATCTCTGCCAATTGCTTGTCGTCGTTGGACCGCACCTCCGCCCGGTTCCAGTCGCCCGCCTCCTTCCCCGCACGCATCACTGCCTCCTGGTCGGCACTGGAGAGCGCGCGGAACGACCGTTCGGCCATGGCGAGCCAGAGCGGCGAGTAGACGTGCTGCGACAGCGTGATGTACTTGGCGACCTCGTAGAAGCGTTGCGAGTAGATGGTGTCGATCGGGTTTTCCTGGCCCGTCACCGTGCCCTGCTGGATGCCGAGATAGACCTCCGTCACCGGCATGATGATCGGTGACCAGCCCTGCGCCTCCACGATCCAGCGGATCATCTCGACCGGTGCGATGCGAAGCTTCCTGCCCTTGACGTCCGCTGGCGAGTTGATCGGGAAGTTGGTCGTGAAGCTGCGGAACCCTGCCTCCCAATTGCCGATGACGCGCATGCCCTTGGGCACGAGCGCCTCTTTCTGCGCTTTGATGAAACCGGAGGTGTCATAAAGCTTCCAACCCTGCTCATAGGTCTCGGCAAGGTAGGGAAGCGCTACGAGCGAGAGCGGCTTGACGTGCGGCGTGAAGGTGACGACGCCGGTCACGGCGAAGTCGAGGCCGCCGAGCTGCAGCTGCTCCAGCGACTTCTGGTCGTTCGCCGCCTGGCCGGAATGCAGCACCTGTACCTTCACCCGGCCGGAGGTGTATTTCTCGACCGAGTCCGCGAACATCAGCGCCGCCTGCTGGCGCGCGCCGACCGAGGTATCGGTGTGGCTGAAGCGCATGGTCCGCGCCGCCCCCTGCGCATGCAGGATGGCCGGGAAACCGGTGACAAGCGCGCCGGCGGCAGTCGTCCTCAAGATGCCTCGTCTGGTAGTCATGGGCGTCTCCCCTCTCTATTTCTTGTTGCTGCCTCGCCGGTCGCCGCCTCACCGCGCCGGCCGGATCTCATACTGCCAGGAAGCGTGCCTCCCGGTCGGAGCGGTAGATTGCTTCCTCGATCTCGAAGTTGCGTAGGTACGCTCGGCCGCCGTTCATCAGCGGCATACCGTCGGCCAGGTGCGCGACCGCGTGCAGCATCTGATGGTAGACGCAGTCGCCGCCGTAGCCCCGGTTCTCCCAGGTGTAGGTGTGCTCTCGCTCATCAGAGCCATGGGGCTTGAGGAACAGGCGGCCGTAACCGTCGAGGCGCAAGGTGCCGCCGGTGCCATCGAGGAACATCACCCCGTTCGTCATGCGGGTGTCCTCGGCGGGATGATCGACATGCCGGTTGCCGTCGAAGGTGCCGAGCGCGCCGCTGGCGAACTCGAACACGACAATGCCGGCATCCTCTCCGGCGATCACTGGGTTGAAGCGCTTCAGCCGGGCGAACAGGCCGGTGATCTCGCCGAGCAGGAAGCGGAACACATCGACGAGGTGGATCCCGGTCTCGTGGATCAGGAACCGGGGCATCGACTGGAAATAGGGTTGCCGGGCGAGGTAGGCGTCCGGGCCCTGCCCGTCGCCCGGGCGCAGGCGAAACGTGATGTTGAGCGGCGTGCCGAGCGCGCCAGCATCGAGGAGGCGACGCGCTTCCCGGAACCAGGGCATGAAGCGGAAGTTCTCGTGCACGATCAGGGGCGTGCCGGAGCGCTCGGTTGTCTCCACCAGGGCGATGGCCTCCGCATAGGTCGGCGCGAGCGGCTTCTGGCAGATGACCGGCACCCCTGCGTCAGCGGCGGCCGCGACGAGGGGCAGATGCGTGGCGGGCGGCGTGACGATATCGATGACGCCGGGCCGCACCGACGCGATCATCTCGGCCGCGTCGGTGAAGATCTGTGCCTGGGGGAACGGCGCGGCGGCCGCCTCGGCCTTGGCCCGGTCGGCATCGGCGATGGCGACGACGCGTGCGCGATCGATCCGGCTCCAGGCATCCTGGTGGAAGCGGCTGAAATAGCCGCAGCCGGCGATCGCGACGGTGAGGGTCACGCCGGGTCGGCTCCGCCCGAGCGGATGAGATCGGCGACTGTGCGGGCGATCGCCGCCGTCCCGTCCCGCCCGCCGATGTCGTGGGACCGTATCCCGCCCGAGCCGAACGCGAGATCGACGGCCCGCTCGACCGCCCGCCCTGCCAGCCGCGCGTCCTCGCTGCCGTGCCGCTCGGCGAGCCACTCGAGCATCATCCCGGTCGAAAGGATCATGGCGGTGGGGTTCGCGACCCCCTGGCCCGCGATGTCCGGGGCTGACCCGTGGCTCGGCTGGAACAGCGCGTGCTCGTCGCCGATATCGGCCGAGGGCGCGAAGCCCATGCCGCCGACCAGCCCGGCGCCGAGATCGGACAGGATGTCGCCGAACAGGTTCTCCATCGGCAACACGTCGAAGTTCCACGGGCGCCGGACGAGGTCGAGCGCCATGGCGTCCACGTAATGGTGCCGTGCCGCGATGTCGGGATGGTGCCGCGCCGTCTCGTAGAAGACCTGGCGCATGAAGGCGAAGGAACGGAACACGTTGGCCTTGTCCACCAGCGTGACCTCGCCCCTCGACCGGCCCTGCTCCTTGCGGCGGCGCGCGAGCCGGAAGGCGAAGTGGGACAGGCGCTCGGTGGCGGCCCGGGTGATGACCTGGGTGTCACGGGCTTCCCGGTCGCCGATAACCTCGCCCTTGCCGCGGGAGGCGAACATGCCTTCCGTGGACTCCCGCAGGATCACCAGATCGATCGTCGCCGCGCGCGGGTCGGCGAGAACCGGCGGCGTCCCCGGGACAGTGCGGATCGGGCGCACCCCGGCATAGAGATCTAACCGCACCCGCAGATCGAGCTGCGGCGCGATCTCGGTGCCATCGGGGTAGCGGATGTCCGGCCAACCCATCGCGCCGAACAGGATCGCGTCCGCGTTGCCCGCGCGAACGAACCCGTCCTCGGACAGGGCAACGCCGGTATCCCGATAGCAATGCGCCCCGCCCGCGATGACCTCACGCGTGAACGCGAGGCCGAACCGCGTCTCGACCGCGTCGAGAACGGCGAATGCCGCATCCATGACCTCCAGGCCAATGCCATCTCCCGGCATCACGGCGATGTGGAAGGCGTTCGATCCGTTCGCTCTCATAGGCGCTGAAACCCGTGCCGCTCGATGATGGTGATCAGCTCCTCTCCGCCCCGGCGCCGATGCGCCCGGTACAGCTCTCCCGCATGGGAAACGTCGCCCGCAAGGATGGCATCCACGATCTTCCTGTGCTCCTCGGTCGATCGGGTGGGCAAGGGCCGGAGGGTCAGCGTGAACATCCGTGCCCGATGCGCCTGGTCCCAGACAGTCATCACCAGGGACGCCAGGCGCCGGTTGCCGCATAGCTGGAGGAGATGCATGTGGAAGGCCTCGTCCGCGGCGGCCCAGGTCCTCAGGTCCGGCGCTTCGCGAGCCAGCGCGCGCTCCATCGCATCGCAGGCCTCGCTCAAAGGAAGCAACGCCGCGCGCGCGGGCCGGAGACGCGTGAGGATCTCGGCGGCCGTCGCTTCGAGCGATTCCAGGATCTCGTAGATCTCGCGCATATCGGCGGGCGACAACGTTGAGATCCGGACGCCGTGGCGCGGCACGATCTCGAGCAAGCTCTCCTGCTGCAGGCGAACCAACGCCTCGCGCACCGGTGTGCGCGACAGCCCGAGCTGCTCGGCGATCTCATGCTCGAGGATCTGAGCGCCTGGCGCGTATTCACTGTCCAGGATCCTCGACTTGATGCCGGCGTAGGCGAACTCCGGCGAACGCTGCTCTGCGCGTGGCCGATGCCGCGCCTCTGCAGCCAAAAGCGTCGATGCAGCCGGCGGCATCCCACATCCTCACACAGCCTAGCTGCATCGCATACGTTGTCTAATCAGTTGTCAATGTGTGCGCGGGATTACGTCATAGAGGTCCCGTTCAGCGAGGCGCATGACATTCGAAGCGTGCGAGCTCCTCGGCGAGGCGGAGCGCAAACTCCGGGCGGCGCCAATCGGAGATCCCGACACCATACGTGTGGGCAAAGGTGGTTACGGCGGCTTGCGTCAGGGGCCCCGAGTGGCCATCGATCTCGCCAAAATAGTACCCGAGTTTGTGCAGGGCCTGCTGAACGGCCATCAGCGCTGCGTGCTGGTCCCTGACGACCATCGGCGGATAAAGGAGATCGCGAAGGTTGAGTTCCGTCGGCGATAGCGGCGGAGCGGCGCGTGAGAGTGGATAGGACGGCGGAAGCCGAGGCGTCGCGGTGCAATGGCGGGATGGCCCGGTTCCAAGATCGAGGCTAACATGTATCGCAACGAAGCTCCGCCAGGACCTCCGGTCTGATACACTATGAGTAATAGTGTATCAGGAGCGGGGCGGGCGCCGGGGCGGAGCGGGCGATGAAGTGTCATCTCCAACGCTATCTGATCGCGTTCTTTGATTGATATCTGATCGTGTCGGTGGGTCATGCGGTGCCGATGACGAGGCAGTCGCGAGCGGCCTCGACGACCTCGCGGGTGAC
>JBBSIT010000166.1:0-7696 GCA_038231995.1 Acetobacterales bacterium
GTTCGCCGTCCTCCGCACGCTGATCTCAACCGCAAGAAAGCAGGGCTGGGATTTGCTGGCCGCCCTGACAGGCCAACCCGACAACCTGGTCGCCGAACTGCGGATCACTTGAGCTTTCCGCGACAACCTGGGCAGTTACGGTTAAAGATAGACGCGATGATCCTGCCTTTTTGAATTAGGGGACAATAACGAGGGGTGGGTGCCCACGTCCGGGCCGGCCGAGGTCGGGCATGGCGCCGGTCCGAATTGCTTCAGCGGTCGTGTCATCAGGCCAGCTTACCGCTCTTGCCCATCTCTGCCTTGGGCACCCCAGATATCCTGATGATCCCCCTTAAGGAGGGCGTGAAGAACCCGTATTCCTACCAGGTCACGACGCCCGAGGAGCGGGAGCGCAAGCTCGCTGACATCGGCCGCAAGAACGGGCAGCTCGCCGATATCGACTTCGACCCGGTGACGCGCGTGGTCGGCGCGCTCGCGTTCCATTCCAGCGTCGATCTCAAGGCCGGCCGCGTGCTGACCGCCAATTCCGCGGCTGCGCCTCCCGGTCTATGTCAGCCCGACCAGCTCCCGCGCCAGTTTCCCGGAGGACCACGCGCTGTTCGCCGGGTTCCTGCCCGCCGCACCGGAGCCGCTTGCGGACATGCTGGCCGGCTTCGATCTGCTCGCGGTGTTCGGCGCCCCGGTGTTCACCTTCCATGTCGAGGGACATTGCCGGCTGTTCGACGAGGGCGGCCCGCCGATCCATCAGGTCACGCAAGACCCGGCCGCGGCCGCCGGCGCCGGGGCGGGGACGGCGATCCTCGGGTCCGTTCGCGCCGCCCTGGACGCGCTGCTGGCGCTTCTGCCCCAGGCCGCCCGCCCGATGCCGCCCGTCCGCGACCCGGCGCCCGTGCCGCTCGCCCACGGCGCGCTGAAGGCGGAGCGCGTGCTGCACCACATCGCCGCCGCCATGCCGCAGGATGCCCTGATCGCGGAGGAGGCGCCCAGCCACCGCGCCGCCATCCAGCGCTACCTGCCAATCCACCGGACCGGCAGCTTCTTCACCATGGCGAGCGGCGGGCTGGGGTATAGCCTGCCGGCCGCCGTCGGCCTTGCCCTCGCGTCTCCTGGCCGGCGGGTCATCGCGATCATCGGCGACGGGTCGATGATGTATTCCATCCAGGCCCTCTACACGGCCGCCCAGTTGCGACTGCCGATCACCGTGGTGGTGCTGAACAACGCCGGGTATGGCGCCATGCGCGCCTTCAGCCAGATGATGGGCACGCACGGCGCCCCGGGGATCGACCTGCCCGGGCTCGACTTCACGGCGCTGGCCAAGGGGCACGGCTGCGCAGGCGTGCGGGTGGACAGCGCGGACGCCTTCGCCGCGGCCTTCGACCATGCGATCGGGGCGGACGGCCCCTGGGTGATCGACGCGGTCGTAGATCCATCGTTCGGCGAGCTCTATGTGGCCAAGGCGAGCTAGGGCTCAGGACCGCCGATCGCGAGGCATGTCTACACGATCCGATCCTCCGAGCACCCCACAGGACGGCCGCCTGTCCATCGTGTATGTGATATCGCTGTCCGGCGGCGGCGGCGGCCCGGCCGCGTGGCCGGAGCGCCTGCTATAGCATGGCCGGCTGGCGGGGAATCGTGCGCCGGAGTCCGCCCAGGCGGCAGGAGGATGAGGCGTCGATGGATCGTGCAGCTCCCTCACTCGACAGCTTCGTGGCGCCGGGTTCCGTGGCGGTCATCGGGGCTTCGCCTGACCGGACCAAGATCCGCGGCGTGCTGCTCGACCAGGTCAAGGGCGGCGGCTATGCCGGTGCGATCTACCCGGTCAATCCCGGCTATGGGGAGATCGACGGGCTGCGCTGCTATCCCACGGTCGCGGCGGTCGGCGCGTCCATCGACCTCGCCATCGTGGCGATCCCGACCGAGCACGTGATCGACGCGCTGGCGGACTGCGCGGACGCGGGCGTCAGGAACGCGCTGGTCCTCACCTCCGGCTTCGCCGAGCAGGGCGGCGAGCAGGTTGACCGGCAGGCCGAGATGGCGGCGCTCGCCCGCCGCACGGGCATGCGCATCTGCGGTCCGAACTCGGTCGGGTTCTACAGCGAACGCGCGCGCCTTGCCGCGACCTTCAGCCCGGCCGTGGAGGCGAAGCCGGGGCGCGAGCCCCCGCCGCCGTCGCGGCGCCGGGCCGGCGTGGTGTCGCAGAGCGGCGGACTGGCGTTCACGTTCTATGATTACGGCCGCCCGCTCGGGCTCGGCTTCAGCCACATCATCAACACCGGCAACGAGGTCGATCTCACGCTGAGCGACTTCTTCGCCTTCATGGTCGAGGACCCGGACACGGCCGTCATCCTGCTCCTCGTCGAGGGGATTCGCGATCCCGGCCGCTTCCTCGCCGCCGCCCGCGCGGCGGCCATGGCGCGAAAGCCCGTCATCGTGTGCAAGATCGGCCGCTCGCAGGCCGGCGCCCGCGCCGCCGCCTCGCACACCGCCAACATGGCGGGATGGGATGCGGCCTACGATGCGGTGTTCCGGACCTACGGCCTCATCGTGGCGCACGACCCCGAGGAGATGACGGTGATGGCGGCGGCCGTCGCGACCGCGCCGCCGGCCCAAGGCCCGCGCGTGGCGATCCTCACGGTCTCGGGCGGCACCGGGGCGCTCGCGGCCGATGCGCTGGCGTCGCAGGGGCTCACGGTCCCGGAGCTTGGCCAGGCGGTCCAGGACGAGATCGCGAAGGTGATCCCCGCCTACGGCGCCACGCAGAACCCTGTCGATCTGACCGCCCAGGGCGCCTTCTCCGGCGGGCTGAGCACGGCGCTCACGCTGCTCGCGCGATCGGACGAGGTCGATCAGATCCTGCTCGTCAGCTCGCTCTCGAGCGAGAAGCGCGTCGCGCTCGACGTGGACGTCATCGAGCGCGTGGTCTCGGCCCAGGCCAAGCCGGTCCTGTTCTACACCTACACGCGCCCCTCCGCCCTGGCCTGCCGCACGCTCGCGGCCGCGGGGCTCGTGCCGTCCATCCACCTCACCTGGACGGCGCGGGCCATGCGCGCGCTGATGGATTTCGGCCGCTTCGAGCCGCGCCGGGAGATCGCGCCCGAGGCGGCGCCGGGTGCGGAGGCGCTGCAGTGGCTCGGCGCGGCGGAGGGCGCGCTCTCGGAGGTGCGGGCCACCGAGGTGCTGGCCGGCTTCGGCATCGCCGGGCTGCCCCAGCGCCTGGCCCGCACCCCGGCCGAAGCGGCCGCGGCTGCGCGGGAGATCGGCTGGCCGGTCGCCCTGAAGGTCCAGTCCCCGGACATCCTGCACAAGAGCGACGTGGGCGGCGTGCGGCTGGGCCTGGCAGACGACGATGCGCTCGCGCAGGCCTATGCGGCGATGCTGGCGGACGTGGCCCGGCACAAGCCGGACGCCCGCATCGACGGCGTGCTCGTCCAGCGAATGGCCGAGCGGGGCGTGGAGGTGATCATCGGCGCCGTGCGCGACCCGGTGTTCGGCGTCATCCTCATGGTCGGAGCCGGAGGGACGGCCACCGAGCTCCATCGCGACGTGACCTCCCGGCTGGCCCCGGTCGGGCCGCAGGAGGCGGCCGCCATGCTGACGGAGTTGCGCTCCTATCCGCTGCTGACGGGATGGCGCGGCACGCCGCCGGCCGATATCGGGGCGCTCGCCGGGCTGATCTCGCAGGTGTCCCTCCTCGCGGTGTCCGTCAGCGAACGCGTGCGGGAGGTGGAGCTCAACCCGGTGCTGGTCCATCCCGAGGGGCGGGGCTGCACGATCGCCGACGCGCTCATCACGGTGGAAACCCGGGCCGCCGGGGCCGAGAGCGGCGGCGCAACCAAGGCGACGGACGGAGGGGACGAACCATGAGCGACCATGTGCTGTACGAGCAGGAGGGCGGCGTCGTCACGCTGACCCTCAACGAGCCGGAGACCCGCAACGCGATCTCGCCCGATATCGTCGAGGCGCTCGTCCGCCACTGCGACCGGATCAACCGCGACATGAGCGTGTGCTGCGTCATCCTCACCGGCGCGGGCAAGAGCTTCTCGTCCGGCGGCAACGTCAAGGAGATGCACGAGCGCACCGGCCTGTTCGCCGGCTCCCCGGCCGAGATACGCAGGGGCTACCAGCACGGCATCCAGCGCATCCCGATGGCCATGCACGATCTCGAAGTGCCCGCGATCGCGGCCGTGAACGGGCACGCCGTGGGCGCCGGCTGCGACCTCAGCCTGATGTGCGACATTCGGATCGCGGCCGACGACGCGGAGTTCGCCGAGAGCTTCATGCGGATGGGGCTCGTCTCCGGGGACGGGGGCGCCTGGTTCCTGTCCCGCCTCGTCGGGCCTTCGCGGGCGGCCGAGATGACCTTCACCGGCGAGTTCATCAAGGCGGAGGAGGCCGTGCGGCTCGGCATCGCCTCCCGCGTCGTGCCGGCGGCCGAGCTGATGGAGAGAGCGCGCGCGCTCGCCCGCCGGATCGCGGCGCAGCCGCCGCACTCGCTGCGGCTGTGCAAGAAGCTGCTGCGCGAGGCGCCGCAGATCAGCCTGCCCGCGCATCTGGAGATGGTCGCGGGCATGCAGGCGCTCGTGCAGCACACCGCCGACCAGCGCGAGGCCGTCAACGCCTTCTTCGAGAAGCGCCGGCCGCGCTACACGGGCGCCTGAACCCCGGTGTGCTGCTTCCCCCGCTTCAAGCCCCCGCGATCCATCGCATCTATGATAAATCGGCGGCGCGGCGCCCACGGAGATTGCGGCCGGGCAAGCGCCTCGCCGATACCGTGACACACGCATGAGAGCGGCCAGGCCGCAGGGAGATGCCGATGCGCGCATTCCGTTTCGAGGCCCTTCGCTTGCCGCCGGAAGCGGCGGCCATGCGGGCCAAGGTGCGCGAGTTCCTCCGCACGGAGCGCGCGCGGGGAGGGTATGCGTCGCACAGGACCTCCTGGTCCACCTTCGATCCCGAGTTCAGCCGCCGGGCCGGGGCGGCCGGCTTCATCGGACTGACCTGGTCGCCGGACTACGGCGGCCACGGGCGCTCGAACCTGGAGCGCTTCGTCGTCAACGAGGAGATGCTGGCCGCCGGGGCGCCCGCCGGGGCGCACTGGATCGCGGACCGGCAGTCCGGCCCGCAGATCGCCAAGCATGGCAGCGAGCGTGCAAAGCGGCTGATCCTGCCGAGGATCGCGGCCGGGGAGTGCTATTTCGGCATCGGCATGAGCGAGCCTGATTCCGGCTCCGATCTGGCCGCCGTCCGCACCCGCGCCGACAAGGTCGAGGGCGGCTGGGTCATCAACGGAGCGAAGATCTGGACGTCGAACGCGCACCGCGTCCACTACATCATAGCACTCGTCCGCACGTCGCCGCCGAGTGCGGACCGGCACGCGGGGCTGTCGCAGCTCATCGTCGACATGGGCTCGCCCGGCATCGAGGTGCGGCCGATCCTCAACCTCGCCGGCGCGCACGAGTTCAACGAGGTGTTCTTCAAGGACTGCTTCGTGCCGGACGACATGCTGCTCGGGGAGCCCGGCGCCGGATGGAACAGCGTCACGGGCGAGCTCGCCTACGAGCGGTCCGGCCCCGACCGCTTCATGTCGGATATCCGGGTGCTGGTCGAGCTGATCGATCATGTCGGCGGCGAGCCCGATGAGCGGCAGGCGGTCGAGATCGGCCGGCTCGTCGCGCATTTCGCGACCTTGCGCCGCATGTCCACCTCGATCGCGGGACTGCTGGAGCGCGGCGAGAGCCCCGTCACCGAGGCGGCGCTGGTCAAGGACGTGGGCACCGCGTTCGAGCGGGAGCTCCCGGAGGTCGCCCGCCGCCTCGTCCCGGTGGAGCCGAGCCCCGACGACCAGGGCAACCTGTTCTCGGAGGCCATGGCGCACGTCACCCTGCAGGCGCCCTCCTTCACGATCCGCGGCGGGACGCCGGAGATCCTGCGCGGGATGATCGCCCGCGGCCTGGGGCTGCGCTGATGAGCATGCCGCACGCTGCCCATGAGATGTCGGCGATCATGCTCGACCAGGCCGACCGCCTGTTCCAGCAGTTCATCACCAAGGACGCTCTCAGCGCGGCCGATCGCGGCATCTGGCCGGACGCCCTGTGGGCGGCGGTCGAGGAGGCCGGCCTTCCCCTCGCCCTTGTCCCGGAGGAGGCCGGCGGGGTCGGCCTCGGCGTGGGCGACGCCGCACTCCTGATCCGCCGGTCCGCTTACCACACCGCGCCGGTCCCGCTCGCGGAGACGATCCTGGCCAACGCGCTCTGGGCGGAGGCGGGCGGCGCACCCGTCGCCGGCCCGGTGACGCTGGCGCCGACGAACGCCCGCGACACGCTCACCCTTGCCCCGGCGGCCGACGGGCGCCGAACCCTCGCTGGCGCCGCGCACCGCGTGCCCTGGGGGGCGCAGGCCGGCCATGCCCTCGTGCTCGCGCGGGACGAGGCAGGCGCTGCCCGGCTCTGCCTCGTCCCGGGCGGGGCTGCCGCCTCCACCGCGTTGCGGAACCTGGCCAACGAGCCGCGCGACACCCTGGCCTTCGACGGCGTCGCGGTGCCCGAGGCGATGATCCGGCCGGCGCCGGACCGGCTCGCCGGATCGCTCATGGCGCAGGGCGCCGCGCTGCGCACGCAGCAGATGGCCGGCGCGATGGAGCGCTGCCTCGACTACGCGCTGCTCTATGCCAACGAGCGCGTTCAGTTCGGGCGCCCGATCGCCAAGTTCCAGGCGATCCAGCACATGCTCGCCATCGCGGCAGGCCACCTCGCGGCCGCCACGGCAGCCGCGGATTCGCTCATTGAGGCCGCCGGCACGCCGGGCTTCGCCTTCGCGGCGGCCATTGCCAAGTCCCGCGCGGGGGAGGCTGCGGGCCAGATGGCTGCGATCTGCCACCAGGTCCACGCCGCGATGGGGTTCACCCGGGAGCATCCGCTCCATTTCGCGACGCGCCGGCTCTGGTCGTGGCGCGACGAGTTCGGCGCGGAAGCGTTCTGGCAGGCGCAGATCGGCCGGCTCGTCTGCGCGAACGGCGGCGAGGCGCTGTGGACCACCATCACCGGCGAGGCGGCGGAATGACCGCGGGCGCCGCCGGCCTGGCCGTCGGGTAGTGTCTCAGTTTGAATGTCGGCTTCTGGTGGAGAGCCGATGCCGAGCCTCCGTCACTTGCCGCGGAAGCGCGCGGCACTCAGCAAGGGCTTCGTGGGACCCGAGGCCAGGCCGGAGGATGGATCGCCGACCGGTGAGCCGCGGGGCGGCGGCACGACGGCAAGGCTCGGGGCAGGGTCAGCAGCCGGGCCGGGACACACGCCCGCGCCCGGCGGCTTGGCCGCACAAGGGGCAGCGGCGCGCGTGGAGAGTGCCGCAAGCTCGGCAGGCCCGCGCCGCTTCCAGGGCCTGGTGCCCGGCATGGCGGCAAGGCCCAGGTCGCGGCAGATGTCGGCGATGATGTCGGCCACCGGCCGGTCGCGGATGTCGTCGTCCAGGTCCGGCGCGTCCAGCCGCTCCAGCAGCTCCTCGTGCAGCGCCTCCGCGTCGCGTCCCACGGCCGGGCGCTGGATCGTGTCCTCGACCTCGCGGATGATCCGCTTGCGCGCAGCCGTGCGCTGGAGGGCGTCGTCGCGGGCCGTGCGCGGCGGGACGGGATCGGAGAGGGTCCGGGCCAGGGCGATGCTGCGCCGGACCGAGCGGGCGATGCGGTCGAAGGCGGCTGCCA
>JBBSIT010000167.1:0-7677 GCA_038231995.1 Acetobacterales bacterium
ATCTCGACCTCATGACCCTCGCCGATATCGAGCCGCCCCAAGGCTACGGCCGTGACTAGATCGCAACGGATTGGCGCATTGCAGTTACTTTCAAAGGTCACCGAAAACAGCTTGACACCGAATGCCCCATACAAGGCCCATCCCAGCTACAGCGGCACCATCGTGACGGCCACCTACGAGATCGTCCGCACGCTGGGATGGGCTTTCCTAGAGAAATTGGCGACGCAGCGCATCCTGCAGGTGCAGTCCTCGACCGAGCCGCCGAAGAAGGTGGTCCAGGGCGAGCGCTCCGTCATGGTGGACGGCAACGAGTACAACGCCTTCTTCCTGCGCGAGGCTGGCGAGCCGATCGAGATCGTCTATGCGACCGAGGGCACGCCGTTGATCGCCGGCCAGGCCGGCGTGCTGCAAGCCGCACCCCACCCGAACGCGGCGCGGCTGTTCGCGAATGTCCTGTTCTCCGCGGAGTGCCAGCAGCTGATGAGCGACGTGGGCGGCCTGCGGTCGTTCCACCCGGACGTCACGCTCAAGCCCGGCCGCAAGGCGCTGTCGGAGATCAAGCTGCTGCGGGCCGACCCGGTGGACCTCGCGAAAGCAGTCGAGGAGATCAAGCAGCGCTACGCCCGGACCTTCGGCGTGTGATGGGCCCTGCCACGTCCCTGCCGGTGCCCGGCACGGACGCAGATGCGGCCGCCTCCCATCGCGCCGGCCGGCTCCGCACGCGGATCGACCCTTCGCTGCTGGTATTCGTGGCTGTCTCGGTCCTGCTCTGCGCGCTGGTGCTGCTCCCGCTCGGCTGGCTGGCGTGGTTCGCCGTCACCGACGCCAAGGGCGCGCCGACGCTGGCCAACTTCACGCGCCTGGTGACCGACCCGGCGTTGCTGCAGCCGATGCTGATCACCCTGCTGATCGCCGTCTGCTCCGGGCTGGCGGCGTGCGTGGTGGCCGTGCCGATAGCCTGGCTGGTGGCCCGGACCGACATGCCGCTGCGCGGCACGGTCCGCGCCCTGGTCACGGCATCCTTCGTGACTCCGCCCTTCCTGGGCGCCATCGCGTGGGAGCTGCTGGCGGCGCCGAATTCCGGCATGTTGAACCAGTGGGCGCGCTCTTGGTTCGGGCTGGAGGAATACGACTACGTCTTCGATATCTACACCGTGAGCGGCGTGGTGTTCGCCATCGCCTGCTACACTTTCCCCTACGTGTTCACCGTGCTGGCGAACGCACTGGAGAGCATCCCGGCGGATCAGGAGGATGCGTCGGCGATCCTGGGCGGCCGGTCCTGGCATACGCTGCGCCGGGTCACCCTGCCGCTGGTGCTGCCGGCGATCCTGGCGGGTGGGCTCATCGCGTTCCTGCAGGCGCTGACCATGTTCGGCACCCCCGCGATCCTGGCGATGCCGGCCGGGTTCCACACGCTCACCACGCGCATCTGGAGCCTTTTCCAGTATCCGCCGCAGACCAATCTCGCGGCAGCCGCGGCGCTGCCGCTGCTGCTGATCACGCTGGTCGTGCTGCAGGCGCAGCGCTGGCTGCTGGGGCGCCGCTCCTTCGTCGTGGTCGGCGGCAAGAACAGCCCGCCGCGGCTGGTCCGGCTGCGATGGTGGCGCGGGCCGGCCTTGATGCTGTGTCTGCTGGTGCTGACGATGCCGGTATTCCTGCCGTATTTCGCGTTGCTGAAGGCCGCGCTGGTCAAGAACCTGACCGATCCGCTCACCCTGTCCACCTTGACGTGGCAGCACATCCGGTTCGCGCTGTGGGATTTCTCCGACACGCGCCGGGCAATGATGAACACGCTGCTGCTGGGGGTCGGCAGCGCCAGCGTCGTCACCGGCATGGTGCTCGTCGTCGCCTACCTGTCGAGCCGCAAGCTGGTGCCGGGGCACCAGGCCTTGGCCGGGCTGGCGATGGCGCCGCTGGCCATCCCCGGCATCGTCATGGGCGTCGGGCTGTTCTTGGTCTACTCGCGCCCGCCGTTCCTGCTGTACGGCACGCTGTGGATATTGCTGGTCGGCTTCGTCACCCTGGAGATGCCGGCGGGATTCCAGCAGGTGCAGGCGGCGCTGCGCGGCCTGCACGTGGAGCTGGAGGAGGCCTCGCGCATCTTCGGCGCCACACGGCTGACGGCGCTGCGGCAGATCACCGCGCCGCTGCTGCGCAGCACGATCATCGCGACCTGGTGCATCGTGTTCATCGGCGTGATCCGGGAGCTGTCGGCGACCATCCTGCTCACCACGTCCAACACCAAGGTGATCTCGGTCGTGATCTATGACCTGAACGAGAGCGGGGACCTCGGCGCCATCTCGGTGCTGGGCATCGCGCTGCTGCTGATCACCTTCGCCATCGTGATCCTGGTCAATCACCTGCCGATCCTGGGCGGACGCCGCGCCCTGCGGTGAGGGACACGGCGTCGGGCTAGGGACGGGGCTCCCCGCCCTGGAAGAACGTGTGGAACGCCGGATACAACAGGTCAGGGCGGTGCTCGGCCGGGTAGTGCCCGGTGGGGACCGCGTAGCCGCGCAGGTCGGGCGCCCAGGGCGCCCAGGCCTCCAGCGGCTTGAAGTGACGGCCGACATGGCTGTTGCTGCCCCACAGCACGAGCACTGGCGCCTGGATCGCTCTGCGTCCGTAGTCGGCGCGGTCCATCTCCAGGTCCAGCGTCACGGTCGCGCGGTAATCCTCGCAGATCGCGTGGATCTGCTCGGGCGTCGTGCAGCGGACATATTCCGCCATGGCCTCCTTGCTGAAGATCTCCAGCCCGACGCCCTGTTTGTTCAGCTTGTACTCGATGTAGTAGGCGAGGTCGGCGCAGATCAGCCGCTCCGGGAATGGGGCCTTCTGCGCCATGAAGAACCAGTGATACGATTCCAGGCCCCAGCCGAGCGTCACGTTGGTCAGCACCTCGTAGGTCGGCACGATGTCGAGCGCCGCCATGCGCCGCATCCGGTCGGGATGGTCGAGCGCCATGCGGAAGGCCACCCGCGCCCCGCGGTCGTGCCCCGCGACGCCGAAGCTGTCGAAGCCTAGCTGCGCCATGACCTCCACGTTGTCTTGCGCCATCGCGCGGAAGGTGTAGGCGGCGTGGTCGTCGCCGCCCGGCGGCTTGGAGCTGTCGCCGTAGCCGCGCAGGTCGGGCGCCACCACCGTAAAGTCGCGGGCGAGGCTGGGCGCGACCTTGTGCCAGCTCACATGGGTCAGCGGGTTGCCGTGCAGCAGGAGCAGCGGCGGACCCTGGCCGCCGACCGCGACGTTGATCTCGGCGCCGCTCGTGGCGATCCGCCTGGTGGTGAAACCGGGCATCAATTGGCCTGACGAGGGCAGCATGGCCGGCACGACATCCACGCTGTCCATCGACGCTTCCCCATGCCCATCTTGGTCCTGCACCGTCCGCAGGGTATCGCAGATTGTCAACGGGAACGGCGCCGCCTACGGTCGCGCCAGCATGGGGAGACGGACGCGAATGCATCGCATCATCGGCCTGGAACCCGGGGGCCGCGCCGGCGCCCGACGCCGCACCCGGTCCGCCGCATGACCCTGCCGCTGTCGGGCCTCACGGTCCTCGATCTCACTTTGGCGCGCGCCGGGCCAACCTGCGTGCGGCACTTGGCGGATTGGGGCGCGGCGGTAATCCGTGTCGAGCCGCCGGCCACGGCGGTGGAGGACGTGGCTGGCGACCGGGACGGGCCGGATTTCCAGAACCTGCACCGCAACAAGCGGATGATCCAGCTGGACCTCAAGTCGGCGTCCGGCCATGCCGCGTTCATGCGGCTGGTCGCGCGGGCCGACGTCATCGTCGAGAACATGCGCGCCTCCGTGAAGCATCGCCTGCATATCGCGTGGGATGACGTGCACGCGGTCAACCCGCGCCTGGTGTACGGCAGCATCAGCGGCTTCGGCCAGGACGGGCCATACGGCGCGCGCGCCGGCGTGGACCAGATCGCCCAGGGAATGGGCGGTCTGATGAGCATCACCGGCCTGCCCGGGCAAGGGCCGGTGCGAGCCGGCGTGCCGATCGCCGACCTCACGGCCGGGAACCTGCTGGCGCTGGGCATCATGGTCGCGCTGTTCGAGCGGGAGCGGACGGGCGTGGGCCGCTGGGTGCAGACCTCGTTGCTGGAGAGCCAGGTCTTCATGCTGGACTTCCAGGCGGCGCGCTGGCTGATGCGGGGCGAGGTCGCGGCCCAGGCCGGCAACGACCACCCGACCGGCATCCCCACCGGGGTGTTCCCCACCGCGGACGGGCACATCAACATCGCCGCCAGCTCCGGCCGGCTGTGGCAGCGCTTCTGCGACGCGGTGGGCCATCCGGAGTGGAAGGCGAACCCGGCCTGGTCCAACCAGGCCGGCCGCAGCGCCGACCGCGCCGCCATCAACGCCGCCATCGGCGAGGTGACCCGCACGCAGCCCTCGGCGCACTGGATCGAGCTGTTCGAGGAGGCGGGCATTCCTTGCGGACCCATCAACACCATCGACCAGGTGTTCGCCGATCCCCAGGTGCAGCACCTCGGCCTGGCAACCCCGATCGACCACCCGCGGCTCGGGCGCACCGAGGTGGTCGCCTCGCCGCTGAACCTGCAGGGCGTGCCGAAGGGCATCCGCAGCCCCACGCGGGACGCCGGCGCCGACACCGAGGCCGTCCTGCGCGAGGCCGGCCTGAGCGACGACGATATCGCGCAGATGCGCAGGGAAGGAGCGATCTAGTGGACCAACACGTGAGCGGCCAACTCGTGGACGCTGAGTTCGCGTCGGGCAAGATGCTGGCCGCGGTGGAGGACGGGGTCGGGCTGATCACGTTCAACCAGCCCGAGAAGCGCAACGCCATGTCGGTGGAGATGTGGGACGGCCTAACCCGCATCCTGGATGCCTGGGCCGACGACCCGGCCGTCCGCGCGGTCGTGCTGACCGGGGCGGGCGACAAGGCCTTCGTCTCCGGCGCGGACATCAGCCAGTTCGAGAAGCAGCGGAGCGACGCCGATGCCCAGCGCGAGTACGACAAGCTGACCCGCGGCGGACGGGAGAAACTGGCCGCCTTCCCGAAGCCCGTCATCGCGCGCATCCAGGGCTTCTGCCTGGGTGGCGGCCTGGGGATCGCGATGCAGGCGGATATGCGCATCGCGGCCGAGGGCAGCGCCTTCGGCATTCCCGCGGCCAAGCTCGGCATCGCCTACGGCTTCGACATGGTGCGCCGCCTGATGTCGCTGGTCGGGCAGGCGAACGCGCGCACGCTGCTTTTCACCGGCGAGCGGATCGACGCGGCGGAGGCGCTGCGGATCGGGTTGGTGAACCGGGTGGTGCCGGCCGCGGAGCTGCAGGAGACCGTCGCGAAGCTGGCGCGCGGCATCGCCGGCAACGCGCCGCTGTCGGTGCGCGGCATGAAATTCATCGTGGATCAGGCGCTGCGCGATCCGGCCGACCGCGACATGGGCGCCGTGCACCAGGCCGTCGCCACCTGCTTCGACAGCGCGGATTACCGCGAGGGCCGCACCGCGTTCATGGAGAAGCGGAAGCCCGCGTTTCAGGGCAGGTAGGCGCCGCCGTTCGCGTGCACGGTCTGCCCGGTCATGTAGCGCGCCTGCGGTCCGCATAGGTAGCGTACCAGGGACGCCACTTCCTCCGGCCGGCCGCGCCGGCCGACCAACGCGGTGTGCAGCCGGTGCATCGCCGGCTGCCCGGTCGCCGATGCGCCGCGGACGGTGTCGATCAGCCCGGGAACGACGAGGTTCACGGTGATCCCGTCCTGCGCCAGGTCGTGCGCCAGCGCCTTGGTCAGCCCGACCAGCCCGGCCTTCGCGGTGACCACGTGGGCCCGGTCCGGGGAGCCGGTATGCCCCGACAACCCGCCGATGTTGACGATGCTGGCCGCCTCGGACCGGCGGAGATGCGGCAGCGCGGCACGGGCGCAGAGATAGGCGCCGTCCAGCACCACGGCCAGCACCTCCCGCCATTCCGCCAGCGCCAGGTCGGCGAACCGCGTCTCCCGCCGGATCGCCGCGTTGTTCACCAGAATATCGACGCCGCCGAACGCGCTGACGGCGGCGGCCACCAGGCCTTGGGTCGCACTCTCGTCGGTGACGTCGGCCATATGCACGATCGCCTCGCCGCCGTCCTCCCGGACCTTTCGCACCACGTCGTTCGCAGCGTCGAGCAAGGTGCGGGCGTTGACCACCACCTTTGCCCCGGCGCGGGCCAGGTCGAGCGCGATGCAGCGCCCGATGTTGTGCGCCGCCCCGGTGACGATCGCGACACGGCCGGCAAGCTCCTGCACGTCGCTCATCCCCGGAATTCCGACAACGTGCCGAGGGTGCTGTCCTCGAACAAGCCATCGAGGCAGGCGCGCAGCCGCTCCGCCTGCAGGCCGTCCCAGCCGCCGTACAGCGCGTTGTCCAGGAACTTGCGCTCCACCTCCGCGGTCGAGAGCGGGGCGCGGGCGCCGCCGCGCATGTGCGGCTGGCGCACCTCCTGCACGGCGCCGTCCCGCAGCGTCGCGCGCAGGTGGCCGGTGAAGTTGCGGGGATACTCGTTGTCGGGGTCCACGACGTAGCGGACCTTGGCGGCCAGCGCGAGGACGGCCGGGTCGCGCATACGCTCTTCCGTGAACTGCTCGAAGCCGGCCCGGCGGTCGAGGAAGCCGACCGCGATGCAGAACGGCGTGCTGAACTTCGCCGCGTACGGCGTCGGCGGCCGATGCTTGACCGACAAATCCTCCCACAGCCGGTGCACCGTCCCCTCCCCCACCTCGCAGACGATCTCCACGATATCGGTGGCGGCGACGCTGCGCTCGGCAAGCGCGATCGCGCAGTCGATATAGGGCTGCGTCATGGTGCCGCAGGCATAGGGCTTGAAGGCGATCGACTGCATGATCCAGTCCTCGCCCAACCCGTCCAGCAGCGGCGCGAAATCCGGTTTGCGGGAGGGCGCGAACGCCTTGAAGAAGCCGTGGCTGCCTTCCAGCACGGTGCGTGGACCCACGAAGCCGCCGCGCGCCATCAGCGCCGCGCGCAGGCCGGATTGGGCGGCCCAGCCCGCGTGCATCCGTTTGGTCCAGGTGCCTTCCGCCAGGTATTCGATGATGCCGGACGCCATGCTCCCGGCGATGCCCAACGCCGAGACGGCCTGGTTGCGGCTGAGGCCGAGCGCCGCCGAGACCCCGCCTGCGGCGGCGAGCGCGCCGAGGGTGGCCGTGGGATGGAACCCCGCCGCGTGGATCGCCTTCGGCGCGACCAGGCTGAGCCGGCACATCAGCTCCGCACCCAGCACGACCCCGCGCAGCAGGGCCGGACCGCCCAGGCCCTCGCGCTCGCAGGCGGCCATCACCGCCGGCACGATCACGGCGCCGGAATGCACCGGGCCGCCCTCGAAGGTGTCGTCGTAATCCTCGCCGTGCGCGGCCGTGCCGTTGACGAGCGCGGCGTCGTAGGCGCCGCGCCCGCCGGGATGGCCGACGGCGGTGCAGGCGCCATCGCCTTCGGCGGTCGCGAGCGTGGCCTGGACGTAGGTCTCATGCCGGGCAGCGATGGCGAGGCCGATGACGTCGAGCAGCAACCTGCGCGCCATGTCCACGCAGCCGGCCGGCAGGGCCGTGTCGGCCGCGGCGATCCAACTGCCCAGCCGCTCTGCCGGCCGGTCGCCATCATGCCTCGCCACGTTCATGCGCCCGTGTCAGACGCCGAAGATCTCGGA
>JBBSIT010000168.1:0-7656 GCA_038231995.1 Acetobacterales bacterium
CACTACTTCGATTCAATCGGTCTCCCCCGACTCTATGTTCCGACCCCGGCTTAACCCGGTCGAACCGCCGTGGTACGTGACCCGTACGCCCGGTGGTGTGGGAGGGGCGGCGCCGCGAGGCGCCCCCCTATCCCGATCAACGAGCGTTTGACGGTTTGTGAAACTACCCGCGCACCTTCCCGCTCCTCGTTCGCAAGCACCTGGCGTAAGCTCCTGCCTAACGTTTGCAGCGCAAGGCGGCAGCATGGACCCGAAGGCGAACACCCCCCTTCCCAACCCGCTCAGCACCCGTTTCGTCGCAACCTGGCCGGATGACTGCAGCGGCTGGCAGATCGAGCGGCGTGGCGCCGAAGGCGGCGGCCTCCCGCACGTCAGCGCCGAAGAGTACGTCGCCGGCCTGCCCGGCCCGTTGCCCTCTCCAGCCATGGCGTCGTTCCTGGCCTGCCCCGGCCCCCTGGCGGCCTTCGAGTTGGCCTGCGACGGGCAGCGCAAGGCCGTGGGCGTCAAGCTGGTTCCATGGGGCGTCAATCCGGTCTTCGTCCGGCAGACGCTGACCGCCTCCACCCTGCCGCAAGAGCTGGACGCCGTGCATCCTGTGCTCGCGCGCCAGGGAGGCCTCGTCACCTTCCATTGGGGCACGCCGGGGTTCCTCGACCTGTGCGAAATCCTGGGCCTCGACTCGCAGGCAGTGCGCCCGCGCTTCCGCCCGGCCTGGGAGGAACTGGCGGAGGAGCTGCTGCGCTGGTCCTGCACGGTGGCGCACGGCACCGGAGGGTCCTGGCAGTCGCCGCAGGGCGAGATGCGGATGGCCGTCTCCGACCTACTGGCCATGATGCGCGTCGAGGCGCGTCCCACCCTCCGGCAGCTCGACGCGCTGCGCGAGCACTGGGAAATGATGGACCGCAACGGCATCCTGCGCTTCGGTGAACTGGACGTGCTGGTTGCCTCGGATGCGCTGCTCGACCCGGCAGCGGACCCCGGGGCCGCCCAGCATCGCGACCCGCCCCGGGCCGGCCTGGACCTGCTGCCGTCCCGCTACGGCCCGGGATGCCAAACCTCGATCAAGGGCTACCACGGCCGGACCCCGCCCGCGGGCTGGCCGGACCCGGACGATGCGGAGCTGCGCGGCATCGCTATCACGCCGGGCGGCGATGCCGTGTGGGAGCGGCCCTGGCTGCGCGACGCCATGCAAGGGCTGCGCGGGCAGGGCATGGTGCTCCTGTCCCCGGCCGAGGCGTGGGTCTACCTGGACAGCGACGAGGCGGCTTACTGGGTCTGGCGCTGGGGCGGCACGCCGTGCTGGCGTCAGGTGCGCTGGCCGGCGCTGTGGAAGCGCCTGCTCTGGCGCGTGTGGCCGCCAGCCCTGCCGCGCGACCGTGAGCTTGCCACACGCCGCATGGCAGGCGGCGCCGGATAGGCCGGGCGATGGCGATTTACCATCTCCGCCTCGGCGTGGTGCAGCGGTCCCGTGGGCAGAGCGTGGTCGCGGTCGCCGCCGACCGCGCCCGTGTGCGGCTGCACGACTGTCAATTGGACCGAACCTTTGCGCCGCTTCCCGCCAAGCGCGGCACACAGCCAATCCTGTCCGAGGTGCTGCTGCCCGGCGGGGCGCCCCAAAGCTGGCGCGACCGGGAAGTGCTGTGGAACGAGGTGGAGGCGCGCGAGCCACGACGCGACGCCGGGCTCGCGCGTGAGGTGGAGTTTGCGCTGCCGGCCGAGCTGCTGCCCAGACAGGCCGCCGCCCTCGCCCGCGCCTACGTGCTGGCCGCCTTCGTCGCGGAAGGCATGGTCGCCGACCTCAGCGTGCATTGGGTGCTGCGGGAAGACGGGCAGCCCAAGCCCTACGCCCAGGTGCTGCTGACCCTGCGCCAGGCCGGGCCAGGGGGCTTCGGGCTGAAGCAGCGCGCCTGGAACGACCGCGCCAACGCCCAGAGCTGGCGCCAGCTCTGGGCGGAGATGGCCAACGCCTGCCTTGCCGCGCACGGCCATGCGGCGCGCATCGACCACCGCTCCCACGCCGAGCGCGGCCTCGCGCTGGAGCCGCAGAACAAGGTCGGCCCCAACGCGGCGCGGCGCGCCCGGCGTGGCGAGCCGTCCGAGCGTGTGGATGAGCACCGTGCCATCGCGCGGCGCAACCAGGAGAGGGCCGCACGTGGCGGCTGACGAACCCATTTCACCGTCTGATGGTTTGTAAAACGGCACCCGGGTGCAAGCCGGTTGAGGATTCCGCGCCGGCGTCGCACCATACAAGCGTGATTCGCCCGGCATCCGCTCGTTCCCAGCAGACTCTCGTTAACGCCAGCGTCCTCGCCTGCGCCCTCCAGACGCAGGCGACAACGCCGGATGCAGAGCAGCGAGCCGCCGTCGCGGACTGGGCAACCCGTGTCCGCGACGTCAGGTTCACCGCCCTCAAAGAGGAGGCGATCCGCAGTCTCTTCACCCAGCGCATCCGGGACCGTCGCAAGATTGGGGGTCGTAACCATTTTCGGGCGCTGAACGGCGTGGTCCCTCATGTGTGCAGGGACTGTCTCATGTCGGATAGCGGCCAGCACCAGCTTTGCTTTCAATAGGATCAGGCCCGAATCGGAGATGTAGCCGAGATTGTCAGGCCGGTTGCTTTGTGTGTCCTCCATGCACGGCTTTCACTCTCGGCGCCTTGACGTTACGACCCCCAATCTTGCGACGGTCCCGCTGCAGGCGGGGAGATGCATTGAAATCACACACTTTTCAGATCGGCACTTTTGGCATGGTGGTTACGACAACGCCGATCGCGCGCGCCTGGACCCGCGCGCTCGACCCCGCGACGGCTCGGCCGAGCGTGATCGCCGCGTCGGCGTCATGGCCCAGGCGCTCGGCGACGATCGCTGCCCAGAGCGTCAGCACCGGGGTACGGTTGACCCGGATCTCGCCGGCCTTGTCCGCCATCAGCCATCCTCCGCTTGCCTGCAGTTCAAGTTCAACGTTGGGCTTCGCGTCCAGCTGCTGCCGTGGCAAGCGTACGTCGTCGAAGGATGGAAACCGGATCGTCGCGACCAGCGCGACATCGCTGCGGAGCGACGCTGGGCCGTGCAGAATAAGAACTTTCGGAAAGTCCGCTGACCCGATCGTTGCCTCTACGGAAGGTTTGTGTCCGCCAGACTATGTCAGGCGGGGCGCGTTGGGAGTAGTTGGATAGAGTGGGCTTGCATCAGGCGAAATGCGCCGAGCAGCGGAAGCGTCACGAGGAACAGACCACCCGCGAAGTAGATCGAGGCTGCGGAACCGCCAACCATGTCTTGCAGCCAGCCGGCGATTGGCGGCAGGCCGGCTTGGCCGATATACAGCCAGGTGTAGAACAGGCCCATGCCGGTCCCGCGATGTTCCGGTCGCAGCACCTCGGACGGCAGCGACATGATAACGCCGACCGGCAACCCCATACCAAGGCCCATGGCGATCAACGGAGCGGTCGGGGTCGCCGTGGGCAGCGCAAGCATCGCGCATCCCGCCACCATCATCCCGGCCAGCATCAACACATTCGGATGCTTCCAGCGTTGGGCGATGATGCCTCCGGCCTGGACCGACAGAACGAGCAGCCACGTCGCGATGCCGACGAGGAGCCCGGCCCGGCCAACCGAATACCCTTCGGAAATCAGCAGAAGCGGTGCGAAGCCGAGCATGATTCCGAAAGCGCCGTTGATAATGCCCCAGATCATTCCGGCAATACACGCCATCACCGCGACGCAACCCGGCAGCCGGGTCGCCGACGTCGCCCGCGCCGCAGATATCCGGTCATTGGCGTGCGGCCGGTAGGCGAACATGACCAGCAGCAGCCCCGCCAGGGCAACCAACCCCGTGGTCAGCATGGGCGCGGCCCAGCCGGCGTTCTGACCCAACCTACCGAGGCTCAATGATGCAATGCCGATGCCGATGGGAAACGAGTTCACGAACACGGCCATGGCCAACACGATCTCGCGCCCGGCAAACCAGTCCGTCACCATCTTGCTCATCAGCACGTTCAGCAGAATGGCGCCAGTGCCCGACAACACGCGTCCGGCGACGAGCTGAGGATAGCCCGGCGCAACACCTGCCAGCGCGCCGCCAGCGGCCATAAGCACGAGGCCAAGGATGACAATTCGCTTGTCGCCGAAGCGTTGCCCGAGCATGCCGCCCGGCAGAGCCAGGACGACGCCCGGCAGCATATAGAGGCCGATCAGGAAGCCGATATCAGCGTAGCTAACCCCGAGATCACGGATCAGCAGGGGCGCAACCGAGCCCACTGACTGGAACTGGAAACCCAAGCTTGCCCGGGCAACGGTGAGTACGACCAAGGCCAGCCAGCGCCCTTCCATCGGCTCTCCCCTGGCTTCATTCTGATCCGCAGCTGTTGCATTGCAGATACGCGATAGTCACGATCGGTCAATCGCGCGTGGCCGGCAAGCGGCGGCCTATCCACGGCCAGGCCCGCAATCTGGTTGCCCTATGTTCAGCTCGGATCTTCCCAGTTTGGTTCGCATCCTACCCCAAGCCGACCACTGATAAGGCACAGTCCTCCTGGCGGAGAACTCGGATGCGAATGTCCCCTTGGTCGAACTCGGCGGTAGGTCGTCGTGCGAACGGCTACACCTCATGGCGGCAGAAAGCGGCCCTAACGTGTAGGCTCGACTGATCGCGCGGTGCGATCGCGCACGATCCCCTATCGCCTGGAGCCTTGAACATGAGCAGCTCGTCCGAATACACGCCCCCCAAGGTCTGGACTTGGAACCAGGCAAGCGGCGGCCATTTCGCGAGCATCAACCGCCCGATCTCGGGGGCCACGCACGACAAGGATCTTCCGGTCGGTCGCCATCCTCTCCAGCTCTACTCGCTGGCAACGCCGAACGGCGTGAAGGTCACGGTGATGCTGGAGGAGCTGTTGGCCCTCGGCCATCGTGGTGCGGAGTACGATGCCTGGCTGATCAGAATCGGCGACGGCGATCAGTTCGGAAGCGGCTTCGTGGCAGTCAATCCCAACTCCAAGATACCGGCTCTGGTGGATCGGAGCGGTCCGACGCCGATCCGGGTCTTCGAGTCCGGCGCGATCCTGATGCATCTCGCGGAGAAGTTCGGGGCTTTCCTGCCAACCGAGGTCGGTGCGCGCGCCGAGTGCCTGTCATGGCTGTTCTGGCAGATGGGCAGCGCGCCTTACCTGGGTGGAGGGTTCGGCCACTTCTACGTCTACGCACCGACGAAGATGGAATATCCGATCGACCGGTTCGCTATGGAGGCGAAGCGTCAGCTGGACGTGCTCGACCGTCGCCTCGCCGGGACCGAGTACCTGGCGGGCAGCGACTACACGATCGCCGACATGGCCGTCTGGCCGTGGTACGGCGGTCTGGCGAAGGGCTGGCTATACGAGGCGGCCGAATTCCTGCAGGTGCAGGAGTACAAGAACGTGCAGCGCTGGGCTGACGCGATCGGCGCACGGCCAGCCGTCCAACGTGGGCGAATGGTCAACCGCGTCACCGGCGAGTTCGCAAGCCAGTTGCATGAGCGCCACGACGCCGGTGACTTCGACACGAAGACGCAGGACAAGCTAGCGGCCGGGAACTGAGCGATTTCCCCATGGTGGACCGGGCCAGGTCAGCGTCGGGTCGAAGCCGGCCGTAGCAGATCACCACGGGGGCGGGAACAGGAGAAAGGAACTCTCCTTCGGCAGCAAGCCCGCCTTCCCGATGCGGCGTGTCATCAGGTGACTGCGAGCCTCGCCAGCCGTGCGCGTCAGCACAGCCTTATTGCGCCGTTGCCGCCTGGAACCCTGATGGCTACCGTCCTGTCCGGATCAGGGTGCGATCTGCGAACCTCGGTTCAGCGGACGCTGGCAGCCCGTCAGATGCTAGAGGCAGGCCTGAACTGGGCGCCGCTGTACAGCGGGTGCAGGCTGGCGGTCTCGGCCGCCTCGCCGCATGGTGGCCATTCCGGGACGACGAACAGGAGCCCTATGAGCAGCATCGCGCAACCGTTCGGCATCACCGTCTGCGGCATCGAGGAACTGGCCGGGCATTGCAGCACCGAGGCCAGCCACGTCCTGTCCATACTCGACCCCGACCACCCCGTGCCCGAGGCTTTCGGCGCGTTCGGCGAGCACGAGAAGCTGGAACTGCGCTTCCACGACATCGTCGACGAGACGCCCGGCCTCCTCGCGCCGGGCCCCGAGCATGTCGAGCAGATCCTGGCGTTCGGTCGCGACTTGCTCACCGAGCCAAAGCCTGCGGCGCATCTGCTCGTCCATTGCCACGCCGGCGTCTCCCGCTCGACTGCCTCGACGGCCTTGATCCTCGCTCAGGCGCTACCGGAACAGCCGGCGGACACTGTCCTGGCCATGGTGCACGGCATACGCGAGAAGGCTTGGCCGAACCTGCGGATGGTCGAAATCGGCGATGCGATGCTGGGCCGTGGCGGCGCGCTGGTAGAGGCAACGCACGCCCTGCACCGGTTGCAGCTCGAAGTCCGCCCGCACATTGCCGAGTTCATGGAGCGGGAGGGCCGTGGGCGCGAGATCGCCGCCGCCCGTGTCCACAAAGCGCTTTCTGAAGCAGGGAGGGTTTGAACCAAGTCCCGCTCGCGGTTGCTCGGATTGCCGATCCGTCCCACCGCCGGGTCAGGTCGACAGCGAACGATTGCGGCTGTCATGTCCCGGCGCCCGGCTCCCGCACGGCGGCGGGCAGGATCGGGGACGCAACACGATGAGGCTGAACCACGTCGCCAATCGCCTCGACCCTCGGCACTTCGAAACCGTCGTCGAGATGCTGAAAGCCAAGCTCGGCTTCGTCGAGCTTCGCCGGACCGAGCGGGCCATCTGGCTGCGACAGCCCGGGACCAACGTGGACCTGCAGTTCAGCCGCAGCGACACGACCGATCGCGCCACGGACAAGATGCGCTCGCAGGTGTCGTTCCTGAGTGAGACCCCTCAGGCCACGCTGGAGGACTTGGCTGCCTGGGCGCAAGCGCGTGGAATGGAGGCCACCGTGGGCAGCTATTCGGACAAGGAGTTCTTTCTCGACGCTCCTGTGGCGTTCGTGGATTTCGTCATCGAGGCCATGACCCCGGACCTCGCCGACTACGGCGTGGAGATCCAGCCATAGCTCGTGACGCAGCGGCTCTAGCTGCCTCTCGCCGTTCAGGGTGAATACCGGCCTTCCAGCAGAGGCGTGATCCTCGCCCCGGCGGTGGCCGACACGCCCGCTTCGACTTCGACGCAAGTTGGGGTAGGTTCGGGATACGGGTAGAAAGTGGTCACAAGGGACCTGCCGACCAAAAAACCTTTTCTGGTTAACCGCTTGGTGTGCCGCCGTTGGCCGAACGGTGCCTTCGTATTCGGACGCTCGCGTCAGCGGCCAGCCCCGGTGTCCGGAAAAGGATCCGCCACTGGTAGCAATCGTACCGTGCGATTTCAATAAGATAGCGGGATCGCTCGCATGTCCAGCAAAGCGAACCTTCCCGGACAGGGCCTCTGAAACCGGCCCAGATGGGCCTGTGATGAGTTTTACACGTATCCTCATCTCGACTTTCCGCGTTTCAGGCCGCGTAACAGAGGGTGTCCGTAAGTCTTTGCAGCAGGGCGGCGGAGATTTCGACGGTCTCCGTGCCCGGGCGGGACATGGATAAACCCGGCGGGCGCCAGAGAGCACGGCGGACCGC
>JBBSIT010000169.1:0-7603 GCA_038231995.1 Acetobacterales bacterium
CAGCACCCGGCGGTAGTACTGCGCGTCCTCCGCCGCCTGGGCGGCGGGGCTGGGTGGCTCGGCGGGTGCGAGGTGCGGGATCATGGAACGGGACGGTAAAGTTTACCGTGGGCGCCTGTCAAGGCCCGGCTTCGGGGCGGGGGCGGGGGCGGGTGGTAAGCGGACATTCAAACCGAGACATGACCCCGCAGCCATGAGAGTGGACAACCCGATGCCTGGCCCGCTAACATCTCAGCGGGAGGTCAGCGATGCAGCGGACTGAAGCTTACGACAGGTTCAAGGATCAGCTCTTCCGGCGGGATTTCGTCCCCGGACAGTTTCTGAGCCAACGCGAGCTGACCTTGGCCCTCCACATGCCGATGGCGTCAGTTCGCGAGGCGGTCCGGATGCTGGAGCAGGAAAAACTGATCAAGGTCATCCCGCAACGCGGTATCCAGGTTGCGGACGTCGATGTCGACCTGATCCGCAACGCATTCGGGCTGCGCGTGATCATCGAGGGGGCTGCCGCCCTGCACTTCATCAAGCATGGATCGCCTCGCGTCCTAGAGCTTATCGAGCGGGAGACCTTGCGCATGCTGGATGCCTCGGCAGGCGACGTCACGGATGCGGTTCTCGACGAGGCGTTCCGCGTTGACGAAATGCTCCACTTCAGCCTCGTGGAGTCGCTCGGCAATCCGCTGGTCGCTGGCGTCCACCGGCTCAACCAGGACAAGATCCGGCTGATCCGGCTCAAAGGCCGCTACACGCCGGAGCGCCTCGGTCCAGCGATGGAAGAACACCTCGCGATCATCCGGGAACTCAGGTCGGGCAATCCAGTGGAGACGCTCGCGCAGCTCGAGCGGCATTTGGCCACGGCTCGGGCGCGCGCGCTTGGCATGGGGGATTAGGCTTGGCCCGCCGTCCAAACCTGCTGTTCATCCTATCGGACCAGCACGCGCAGCGGGTCGCCGGCTGCTATGGCGACCGGATCATCGCCACGCCGAACATCGACCGGCTGGCGCGCGAGGGCGTCGTGTTCGACAACGCATACTGCCCCGCGCCGGTCTGCCTGCCGAGCCGGATGTCGATGCTGACCGGGATCGAGCCGCACGCCCAGCGCTGCTGGACTAATGACGACATGCTGGCGTCCGACCTGCCGACCATGGCCCACTCGCTCGGCGCCGCCGGCCTGAGCCCGACACTCATCGGACGGCTGCATGCCCTTGGACCCGACCAGCTGCATGGCTATGTCGGGCGCATCGTTGGCGACCACACTTCCAACTGGCCCGGCGTGACGACCCATGAGATGGGCGTGCTCAAGCGCACCAACACGCCGGACCGGGAAAGCATCGAAATCTCCGGCCGGGGCCTCAGCATCTATGAGGTGAAGGACACCGAGGTCGCCAAGGCGGCAGTGGAGGAGTTGCGCGCGATCGGTCGCCGGCAACGCGCCGGCGGCGGCAAGCCGTTCGCGCTGACGGTCGGCCTGATGCTGCCGCATGCGCCCTACGTCGCGCAGGAGGAGGACTATCAGGCGTACGCCGGCCGAGTGCCGGAACCGCGCCTGCCGGCGCCGGCGCAGGACCACCCGTGGCTGCGCTGGTGGAAAGAAAGCCGCGGCATTCTCGGCGCCGATCACAGTGACGGGCGCCGCGCCCGCACGGCCTACTACGCCCTGGTCCACCGCATGGACCTGATGATCGGCGAGATCCTCGCGGCACTCGAAAGCGAGGGCCTCGCGGAGGACACCCTGATCATCTACGCCTCCGATCATGGCGACCATATCGGCGAGCGGGGCCTGTGGTGGAAGCACACCTTCTACGACGAGTCGATCAAGGTGCCGCTCATCATGAGCTGGCCGGGCGTGATCCCAGCCGGAGAGCGCCGCGGCCAGATCGTGAATCTGCTCGACCTCCCTTCAACCGTCGTGGACGCGATGCAGTCGCCACCCCTGCCCAATGCGACGGGCAAAAGCTTCCTCGGCGTCGCCTGCAATGCTGGGGCGCCATGGATCGGCCGTACGTTCGCCGAGTACTGCACGCACGACACGCCGTACTGGACCGGCGGCATGGCGGTTCAGCAGCGCATGGTGCGCGACGGCCGCTGGAAGCTGGTCTATTATCACGGCTATCCGCCGCAACTCTTCGATCTCCAGGACGACCCGGACGAGCAACATGACCTCGCGGCGTCGCCACGCCATGCCGCGGTCCGTGACAAGCTCCTGCGCGACGTGCTCACCGGCTGGGATCCGGAAGCGATAAAGTCGTACATGGGGCGGCGGCAAGCCGACAAGGTGCTGATCGCCGCATGGGCGCAAGCCGCAAGCCCACCCGAGCAGCATCGCTGGCCGTTCGACGCCGGCCTCAACCGGCTCGACGAACACGACGCCGGACCGATGCCCAAGGACGGAGCCTTCATGCCCTCAAGCGCGGCGGAGTAGTTCCGGCAAAGCACCTGATCCAGGCGTCACGCCAAATGCCATCGGTTCAACCATGCGGCAAAGCGGGGAGATGAAGCATGCAAAGGCTATTGAGGGGCGTGGCGGCCGCGATCTTCGGCCTGGCCGGGATCGCCGCAGCCCAAGCCCAACAGACGATCCCGATCCGCATCGGGGCCGCCAGTGCGACCGACCACGCGCCGATCTTTGCCGGTGTGGAGCGCGGCATCTTCGCCAAGCACGGCCTCGATGCGAAGGTCACCATCTTTCCCACAGGCGTAGAGATCATCAACGGCCTTCTCGCGGGCAGCCAGGATGTCGGCGTGCTCGGCTCGACGCCCTTCCTGTCCGGCGTGTCGAACGGCTTCCCGCTGGTGCTGATCGGTCATCTCCACGGCGATGCGCTGCGCGACTCCTACGCGGATAACGTGTCGGTCGTGACAGGCCCGGGCGCTCCTGGCACGCTGGCAGCGCTCAAAGGCAAGAAGACCGGCTTGCCGCGCGGCACCGGCGCAGAGATCTTCCTGCTCGGACACCTCGGCCAGGCGGGCATGAAGAGCAGCGACGTGACGCTCGTCAACGTCCGCCCGCCCGACCTCGTCTCCGGGCTGAACAACCGCGACCTCGACGCCATCGTGATCTGGGAACCGATCGCCAGCAATGCCGTGACCAAGGTGCCAGGAGCGGTCCGGCTCATCGCTGGCGGCTGCCACACGTGCTTCGACCCTGGCGTGGTCCTGACCACCCGCAACGCGGTCAACAACAACGCCGAGGCGCTGCGGCGCTTCACGTCCGCCTTTGCCGAGAGCCAGCGATGGGTGCGCCAGAACTTCGACGCGGCGGCCGAGATCAACATGCGCTGGATCCAGGGCGTCGACCTGGAGACCATGAAGCAGGCGATCCGGCGCTCGCACTACGACGGGCGCATATCGCGGCTGACGCCGGAGATGTACGCGGCCAAGGCCATGCCGATGCTGGTCGCGGATGGCCGGGTCAAAGCGGGCACGGATGTGGCGAAGGCGATAGACGCGCGATTCATGAACGAGGTGATGGCCAAGCATCCGGAATACTTCTCCGACCTGAAGCCGATCCCAGAGGCCCAGCGGCTGAACTGACAGAAGCGGGAACGCCTCCAATGGCCAAAGCCAAGATCAGCGTCGTCGACCTGCAGATGGAGTATGTCGACGAGGACCGCGGGCTCCGCCACACGGCCACGCAACACCTGACGCTGGACGTGCGCGAGAACGAGTTCCTTTGCGTCATCGGGCCGAGCGGCTGCGGGAAATCGACGCTCCTGTCGGCCATCGCAGGCTTCCTGAAACCGAAGCACGGAACGGTCACGATGAACGGCCAGCCCGTCACGCGGCCCGGCGCCGATCGCGGCGTGGTCTTTCAGGAGTACGCGTTGCTGCCCTGGAAGACAGTGATCGAGAACGTCGGCCTTGGCCTGAAGCTGAAGGGCATGCCCCGCGCGGAGCGTGACGCGGCGGCGATGCACTTTCTCACGCTCATCAACCTCGCCCATGCCGCGCACAAGTATCCGCATGAGCTTTCCGGCGGCATGAAGCAGCGGGCCGCGGTCGCCCGCACCCTCGCCAACAAGCCGGACGTGATGCTCATGGACGAGCCCTTCGCAGCCGTCGATGCGCAGACCCGGCTGACCCTGCAGGAGGAGCTGGTGCGGGTTTGGGACGAGAGCCGGCTAACCGTGCTGTTCATCACCCACAGCGTGGAGGAGGCGGTGTTCCTGGGCGACCGCATCATCGTGCTCACGCCGGGGCCGGGCCGGGTCAAGGCGGTGGTGGACGTGCCGATCGGGCGGGAACGCCGCAAATGGGCGACGATCAACGCCGATCCTGAGTTCGTCGCGATCCGCGACCAAGCCATGCGTTTCGTGCGCGGGCTCGAAGCGGCCTGAGGGCACAGCGATGATGCGTCTTCTCCGCCACCCGAGCGTGGTCATCACGGCGCTGCTCGTGGCCGGCCTTCTGGCCTTCCACACATGGTCGCGGGTCTCCGGCGCGGCCAAGTTCGCTGCCGTGTCCGGCGAGGCCGGCGCTGACGGGCGGCTTTCCGCGGAGATCGTGCTCAACGTCACGCCGGAACGCTTCCACATCGAGTTGATGCAGGACGCCGGACGCGTCGTGGAGATCAAGGGCCGCAGCATCTTCCTGGCTGATCTCCCGGCGGAGCGGGCCCTGGCCATCGCCCGTAACTATTGGGTTGCTGAATTGCGCCGCTGGCGGCCGAACGCCGCATGAGTGCCGCGGCCCTTTCATCGGCGGGTCGTTCCGCGCCACCGGCGCGGCGCCGGACCATATCGCCGCGGCTCTGGAAAGGTGCGCTCGGCCTGCTGGGCGTCGTAGCGCTCTGGCAGGCCTCGATCCCGCTCGTCGGCGTGCCGGAATACTTCTACCCGTCCCCAGCCGGCGTCGCCCGCGCCGCATGGCGGCTGGTCGAAACCGGCATCCTGCCCTCGTACATTGGGGACAGCCTGGTGCGCTACGCCGCCGGCGTGGCGCTCGGCGTGACGCTAGGCGTAGGCCTCGGCGTACTGATCGGCATCAGCGCGAGGGCGTCGCGCTTGCTGTCGCCGATCATCAGCTTCTTCTTCGCAATCGTCGAGGTCGCCTGGATACCCCTGTTCGTCCTGTGGTGGGGCTACGGCTTCAAGGTCATCCTCATCGCGCTCACCTACATCGTCTTCTTTCCCGTGCTCTACAATACGATCCTGGGCGTCAGGACGGTGCCGCAGGTCCTCATCAACGCGGCGCTTTCGCTCGGCGCGACACGCTGGCAGTTGATCCAGGAGGTGACCCTCCCCGCGGCCCTGCCAAGCATCTTCACGGGTTTGCGGCTCGGCGCGGGCTTCGCCTTCCGCGGACTGATCTTCTCCGAGATGATCGCCGCGAAGTCGGGCGTCGGCTACCTGATCTTCGAAGGCGCCTCGAACCAGCAAACCGACCGCACCATCGTCGGCATGATCGTGATGGGCCTGCTCTGGCTGTTCATCGAGCGGGTCTACATCCGGCCACTCGAAGCCTTGACGGTGGACCGCTGGGGCCTCGCCACCCGGGCCGAGGATCGCGAATGAGCGCCTCCACCTTTAGAGCGCGCGCGCTCAGGATCGATCTGACCGGCGCGATCCCGTTCATCCTGCTGCTCATCGCCTGGCGCACCGCACCATCGGCAAGCGGCATGCCCGAATACATGCTGCCGACGATCTCGGCGGTCTGGGACAAGGCTGTCGAGCTGATCGGGAATGGCCAATTGCCGCGAAACATCCTCGACAGCCTTGGCCGACTTTTCTTCGCTTTCCTGATCGGCAACGCCCTCGCCATCCCCATCGGGATCGCCATCGCCCTGAACCGGCACGCATCGGACGTGCTGCGCCCGGTCCTTACCTTCCTGCAGTCCATCGCAGGGGTCGCTTGGGTGCCGCTGGCAGTGATCTGGTTCGGGATCGGCATGGGATCGATCGTGTTCGTGATCGCCAATACCATTTTCTTCTCGACCCTCTACAACACCATCACCGGGGTCGAGGGCATTCCCAAGGTCCTGCACCGCGCGGTCCGCAGCCATGGCGGGCATGGTTGGCAGCTCTACAGGGAGCTCATCCTGCCCGGCGCTTTCGTGAACATCCTGCTCGGCCTGCGCATCGCCATGGCCCGCGGTTGGCACGCGCTCGTCGGCGCCGAGATGATCGCGGGCACCAGCGGCCTCGGCTACATGACGATGGAGGCGGTGCAATGGTACCAATCCCAAACCATCGTGCTCGGCATGCTGTGCATCGGCTGCCTCTGGCTTGCCATGGACCGCTGCATCTTCCGCCCTATCGAGCGGCGCACCGTCGTGCGCTGGGGCATGCTGCGCCCATGAACGCCCCGCGTTGGGCCGCTCTGCCAAGGATAGGCCTCGGCTGCGCCACGCTCGGGGTCACGCGGCGGGGCACCGCCGAAGATGCAGCGGTGGCCATGGTCAAGCATGCGCTGGCGCGCGGCGTCCGCTTGTTCGACACGGCCGCGCTCTACGGCGGCGGTGTCTCCGAGCAGCGCCTTGGCCTGGCTTTGACCGGCATCCCCCGCGGCAGCTACCTGCTCTCGACCAAAGTCGGGCGCTACCGGGCCGAAGGCGGCAAGCCAGATCACTTCGACTTCTCGTACGACCACACGTTGCGCGCGGTCGACGATAGCCTGAAGCGGCTCCGCACGGACCGGCTCGACATCGTCCATCTCCATGATTGCGGCAATCACCTCGCTGAAGCAATGACAGGAGCGGTGCCGACCCTCGAACGGTTGAAGCGGGAAAACATCATCGCAGGCCTCGGCGCCGGCTTGAACGCCGTCGCCCCCACCATCGAGCTGATCTGGCGCGCAGACCTCGATGCACTGCTGATCGCCGGACGCTTCACCCTACTGGATGCATCCGCCGCCGAGCGCCTGCTGCCTCTCTGCCATGAGCGCGGCGTCGCCGTGATCGCCGGCGGCGTGTTCAACTCGGGCGCCCTGATGGCCGCCGATCCCGCCCAGGCGAGGTTCGACTACCGCCCGCTGCAGCCTGCGATGCGGGGGCGCGTCCTCGATGCGGTCGATGCGTTCGTGCCGCCTGGGCTTTGACAGGTCATCGAGCAACTGGCGCTTCCAGCATGATCATCGACACCCATGTCCATCTCTGGCACCTGGACCCACATTGTTTCAGGGAAGTGGATCAGGACAGAAGCTCGCCGGCATCTACATCCGGCGATACGCGTCCACCACGGCCTGCCCGTCGGGGCCGGCCTTCTTCAGCCAGTCGGCGGTGAGCTGCTCGCCGACCTTCCTGAACCCGGTGGCCAGCGTCTCCGAGGGGGGCAGCACCGTCATGCCGTGGGCCTTGAACTGGTCGAGGTACCACTGCGACTTCTCCTCGGCGATCCGCCAACCCCGCTCCTCCGCGGCCTTGGCGGCCTTGAGCACGGCGTCCTGCACGTCCTTGGGCAGGGCATCGAACGCCGCCTTGCTGACGAACACGATGTTCTTCGGCACCCAGGCCTGCGTGTCGTAGAAGTGGTCGAGCGACTCCCAGACCTTGGAATCGTAGCCGGTCGAGCCCGACGACATGAAGGAGTTGACGACGCCGGTGGCGAGCGCCTGCGGCAGCTCGGCCGCCTGGATCGTCACGGGTTGCGCGCCGACCAGCTCGGCGATG
>JBBSIT010000170.1:0-7599 GCA_038231995.1 Acetobacterales bacterium
CCGCGCAGCATGATCTGGACCGCGCAGGCGCAGGGACGGCTGATCCACAAGGCGTTGCGCCAGCTCGGCATCGCCCGCCCCATCCTGGTCGGGCACTCCTGGGGCACGCTCGTCGCCCTCTCCATCGCGCTCGACAATCCGGCGGACACGGCGGCGCTCGTACTGCTCTCCGGCTACTACGTGCCGAGCGTTCGGCTCGACATACCATTCGTCATCTGGCCCGCAGTGCCTGTCCTGGGCGACGTGATCCGCTACACCATCTCGCCGCTGCTTGGGTGGCTGCTCGCGCCAGTCGTGTTCCGCAAGCTGTTCGCACCGTCGCCGGTGACCGCGGCATTCCGGAACCGCTTTCCGACCGGACTTGCGCTCCGCCCGTCGCAGATCCGTGCCAACGCTGCCGACACCGCGCTGATGATCCCCGGGGCTGCCTCCCTACTGCTGCGCCACGGCGAGCTGACCATGCCCGTCGTCATCGTGACCGGCGATGGCGATCGGATCGTGGACCCCGAGACTCAATCGGGTCAGCTCCACCGCGACGTGCCCGGCAGCGACCTGCAGCGGATCGGGGGCGCCGGACACATGGTCCATCACATCGCCCCCGAGCGGGTGGCGGCCGCCATCGAGCAGGCCGCCTCAGCCGCTGCTGGGTAGCTGGGCTACCTTGACCGTGGCGCTGTGTCCCACACTGCGCGCTGCGCCTCGGTCCAGGCCTCCGCGCGGCCGATCCCGATGTCCGACAGCATGCGGCTGTCCATCTCCATCAGCTCGCGCCGGGTCCGCCGCGCGCGCAGCGCATCGCTCACCCGGGTCCAGACCTGCCAGGCGCCCACGTTGCGGCTTTGCTGCGGACCAGTCCACGCAACCCCGTCGAACCCACGCGTCGCCATGATATCCTCCTGCAGCCCCTTTCGGCACGCCAACCGCGCCGATAGGCGGATAATGGGGCTGCGGCTGGCATAACGGAAACGAATTGGCTTGATGCAACGAATCAGATATAATGATGTCCATGCCCTACCCCGCCGGCCTCGACCCCGACCTGCTTCGCGCCTTCTCGGCCATCGCTGAGGAAGGCAGCTTCACCCGCGCCGCCCAGCGCGTCGGCCGCACCCAATCGGCCGTGTCGATGCAGGTGCAGCGGCTGGAAGCCCAGCTCGGCCATCGCCTGCTGAGCCGCGGCAAGGGCGGGGGCGTGCAGCTCACCTCGCACGGTCAGTTCCTGCTTGGCCGCGCGCGCGAGCTGCTGGCGCTCAACGACGATATCTGGAGCAGTTTCCGCGCCCCGTCGGTGCACGGCACCGTCCGGCTCGGAACGCCCGACGACTACGCGCTGCGCTACCTGCCTCAGATCCTGATGCGCTTCGCCGAGAAGCATCCGGCCGTGGACGTGGACGTGCTATGCCTCCCCTCATCGGAGCTCGTGGAGCGGCTGCGCGCCGGCGAGCTCGATCTCACGCTCTGCTCAGAGGGCCATGAGCCGCGCATGTCGGACCGCACCGTGCCGCTCTGGCGCGGCCCTCTCGTCTGGATCACCTCGGATCGCGCGGCCCCGCATCGCAAGGACCCGCTGCCGGTCGCGCTGGCCAGCGAGAAATGCACCTGGCGCGAGGCGGCGATCGGTGCCTTGGAGGCGGCCGGACGCCGCTACCGCATCGCCTACCGCTCGGCCACCCAGGTCGGCACCCATGCCCCGGTGCTCGCCGGCCTTGCCGTCACGGTCTCCACCATATCCTGGCTGCCGGACGGCCTTCGCGCCGTGCGGCCGGAGGAGGGCCTGCCGCCGCTACCGGAGTTCGGCATCCTGATGCTGAAGGGCGCCGGCGCGCACCAGCCCGTCACCGACGCGCTGGCGGCGCACATCGAGGACACGTTCCGCCTCGAGCAGACCCGGAGCCAGCGGCCGGCAGCATAACCCGCCTTACAAGGTCGCCAGCACGCTCTCCGCCCGGCTCACGTCGAACCCGCCCGGCGGCTCGACCGCGAGCTGCGTGACCTTGCCGTTGTCCAGCACCATCGCGTAACGCTGGCTGCGCACGCCCAGGCCGCGCGCCGTCAGGTCCAGCTCCAGCCCCAGCGCCTTCGTCAGCGCGCCCGAGCCGTCCGCCAGCATCACGATCTTGTCGTCCATCCCTTTCTCGCGTGCCCAGGCGCCCATGACGAACACGTCGTTGACGGCGACGCACACGACCTCGTCGACGCCCTTGGCGCGCAATGCGTCGATGTTCTGCAGGTAGCCCGGCAGGTGGCGCTCGCTGCAGGTCGGTGTGAATGCGCCGGGCACGGCGAACATCACGACGCGCTTGCCGCGCAGGAACTCGTCCGTCGAGACCTCCTTCGGGCCGTCCGCCGTCGCCTGCATCAGCTTCATGGATGGCATGGTGTCGCCGACCTTAATCATCATCGCCCTCTCGTGTTTGGCCGGCAGCGGTGTAGCGGGCCGCCACTCGCAAGTCACGCGCTTGCCGTATACGATCAGCGCGCAAAAGCATCGCTCATGATGGATATCGAAGCGGACATGGACGACCTCACCCTGACTGGACAGCTCCTGATCGCCATGCCCGGCATGGACGACGAGCGCTTCGCCCAGAGCGTCATCTTCGTCTGCGCCCACACGGGCGAGGGCGCGATGGGCATCGTGCTGAACCGACCCCTGCAGAAGCCGACCTTCGAGAGCCTGCTGCGCCAGCTCGACGTGACGCCGACGCCGCCGGCCCGCCGCATCCAGCTCTGCCAGGGCGGCCCGGTGGACAACGCCCGCGGCTTCGTGCTGCACACAGCCGACTGGACCGGGGACGGCTCGCTGCGCGTGGATGAGCGGGTGGCGCTCACCGCGAGCCTGGACGTGCTCAAGGCGTTGGCCGAAGGCGCCGGCCCGCGCGAAGGCCTGCTGGCGCTCGGTTACGCCAGCTGGGGGCCGGGGCAGCTCGACAGCGAACTGCAGCAGAACGTGTGGCTCACCGCGCCGGCTGGTCTCGAATTGCTGTTCGACACCGCGCACGCGACCAAGTGGCGCCGCGCGCTCGCCTCGCTGCGGATCGATCCCTTGCTGCTATCCGGCGTCGCCGGGCACGCCTGAGGCAACCTGCACGGCCTCTCGCCCGTTGGATCGGTTCAGCGATGGAGGCATGCTATGCGTGAAATAGTCCTGGCTGCCCTGGGTGCGATGGCGTTGGCAGGGACCGCGATGGCTCAGACGGCGCGGACTCCTGCGCCCGATGTGCCGCCGCTCCCGTCTGCCGGCGGCATGGTCGGCACCGGCGTGGGCGGCGTGGGCCTCCCAGCCATTGACGGCGACATCGGCGCGAGCCGCTCCAACCCGAAGCCCGGCATGGTCGGCGGCGCTGGCGGACCCGGCGGCGCGTCCACCGCCGGCCGCGCCGGCTCGGCCACTGGCGGCGCTGGCACGGGCGCCACGACCGAGGGCGGCGGCTCCGCGACCGGTCCGGCCGGCGCGGTTCGCTAGTCCACCGTTACCAGACGAACGAGGGAAGCGTCGCGAGCGGCAGTAGCCCGGCCGTCGCGGCCTCCGCCTCCGTCCGCGTCATGTCGCCTTTCAGGTGCGCGCCGTGCAGCCCGCCCAACACCCAGCACGCGTCGAGCCCCACTGCTGCTGCGCCTGCGATATCGGTCCGCAGCGCGTCGCCCACCGCCAGCACGCGGGAGGGCTCCACGCCGAGCATGGCCAGCGTCGGCCCGTAGATCCGCGGGTCGGGCTTGCCCAGGGAGCGCACATCGCCGCCGAGCTCCAGGTAGCGTAGCGCGAGAGTGCCGGCGCAGATCATCCGCACCCCGCCGCGGATCACCTCGAGGTCCGGGTTGGCGCAGATCATCGGCAGCCGCAGCGCCGCGGCTGCGCGCAGCACCGGCTCATACGCCGCGACGTCGGCGGGACCGGCGAGGTCATCCGGCCCGGTGTTGAGCACGAACCCGGCGTCTGCCGGGTCAGTCACCTCGGTGATGTCCAACCCGGCATAGACGTTGCGGTCCCGATCGGGGCCGAGATGGAGCACGCGGTTGCCCAGCTCGCGATACCATTCGTCGGGCCGGTCCCGCAGCGCGTGGTGCGTCGCCTCGCCCGAGGTCATGATCCCGGCGTAGTGCCCATCCAGAATGCCCATGCCGTGCAACTGCTCCCGCACGGCGGCCGCCCGCCGAGGCGCGTTGCTCAACATGACGCAGCTTTTGCCCGCTGCCGCCAGTGCCGCCAGGCACTCCGGTGCACCGGGATAGGGTCGGACGCCGTCGTGCACGACGCCCCACAGGTCCAGCACGAAGCCGTCATACTCGCCCGCGATCTCGTGCAGGCCGCGCAGGTGCCTCATGCGCCGGCGCCGATCGCGGCCTGGGCCGAGGCGATGCCGCGCGCGCGCAACGCCGCCAGCAGCTCGCGCTTGAGCCGGCCGACCAGCGCCGGGCCGTCGTAGCTGAACGCGGTATAGAGCTGCACCAGGCAGGCCCCGGCCATCAGCTTGTCCAGAACGTCCGCTCCCGTCGAGATGCCCCCGCAGCCGACCAGCGCCAGCCGCCCGGCCGCGAGCCGGTGCGCGCGGGCCAGCAGCGCCGTGCTCGGCGCGAGCAGCGGCGGCCCGGACAGCCCGCCCGCTTCCCCGGCCTGCCGGCTGCGCAGGCCCGCCGGCCGCGTGACGGTGGTGTTGGAGACGATCAGCCCGTCGGCGCCCCCCGCCACGGCCGTCTCGACGATCGCCTCCAGCGCGCCCTCGGCAAGATCCGGCGCGATCTTGACCAGCAACGGCGGGCGGGTGGGCACGGCCGCGCGAATCGCGCCCAGGATGGCGGCCAGCCGCGCCTCGCCCTGCAGGTCGCGCAGGCCCGGCGTGTTGGGCGAGCTCACGTTCATCACGATGTAGTCCGCGTGCGGCGCCACTGCTGCGACCAAGGCTGGATAGTCGCGCTCGGGGTTCGCGCCGTCCTTGTTGATGCCGATATTGGCGCCCACCGGCGCGCCCCGCCGCGGTAGCGCCGCGAGCCGGGCGACGTAGGCGGCGAGCCCGCGGTTGTTCAGCCCGTAGCGGTTGATGACGGCGCGATCCGGCTCCAGGCGGAACACGCGCGGCCGGGGGTTGCCCGGCTGCGGGCGCGGCGTCGCGGTCCCGGTCTCGACGGCGCCGAAGCCCAGCCGGCGCAGCCCGCGCACGGCGAGCGCGTCCTTGTCGTAGCCGGCCGCGAGCCCGATCGGGTTCGAGAACGTCAGCCGAAGCGCCTGCACCCGCAGCGCCGGGTCATCCGGGCCTGCATCGGCGCCGGCAAGGCCCAGGCGCAAGACCGTGACTGACATACGATGCGCCCGCTCGGGGTCGAGGCGGCGCAGCAGCGGCATGAAGCCGGAAGCGAGGGTGGGCGTCATGCCCGGCTTGTTGCCCGATCGCGCCCGGGTTGGAAAGATCGCGGTTCCCGGAGGCGTTCGGCCGCCCTACATGAGCAGCATGTGGAACCAGCCGTATCTAGAGACTTGCTGCCGCGCCGCCCTCCACCGGCTGACCCTCTGCGGTCCAGCCGGGCGGCCGTCGGGCTTGAAGGACGGCCCGTGCCTAGAACGCCTCGCCGGCATGGGCTTGGCCTGCGAGCGGACGGACGGGCGCTATGAGGCGACGGGCGAGGGCGTCGCCCGGCACGCGCAGGAAATCCTACGCGTGCCGGCCTGACAGCTTTTCAGGTTGCGACGCGCCCGCGGCGGCGGAGCGAGCCGATCGCAAACACGAGCCCGGTGCCCAGCAGGGCCAGGGCGGACGGCTCGGGAACCGCAGTGCGCCCGCCCGTCGCCAACGCGACCTGTTGCGCGATAACGGCGTAGCCGGCGGCGTTCGGGTGGACGTCGCCGACCGGCTCGATCCCCTGGACCGGGCTCGGCGGCGAGAGCGCTCCGGCCGGGAGCTCGTCGAGGAACGTGAGCTCCGCCTCCCGGCCCTGGACGGCGGAGAAGGTGTCCACGTATGTGGCGCCGAACTGCCCGGCCAGGCCCTGGATGATGTTGTTGAGCTGCGGCCCGCCGGCGGCGAAGATCGGGTTGGCCGGGTTGGTCGGATCGATGACGAACGGGTTATAGTAGTTCAGCAAGGCGAGGTCCGCGTTCGGCAGCAACGCCCGGATCTCGGTCAGGATAGTCGCGTAGTTGGCCCGGTACGCAGCGAGTGTGCTCGGAATCTGCGCGACACCATTGGACGCGGAGGCCAATGCGGCGAGCTCGTTGAACCCGAGCGTGACGGTGACGTTGTTGATGGTGTTGCCGAGGCCCTGTTGCGTGCTGACCGCGTTGAGGAACTGGCTGCGCTGAGTAACGGGGTTGGGAAGGCTGTAGTTCAGGTTCTGCGCGGCAAGGATGGCGTCGGTTTGCCCCATGATGGGCACGGTTCGGCCGATGCCGGTCATGAAGCTGGACGCAGTCTCGCCGTCGATCGCGAAGTTGAACACTTGCGGCCGGACGCCGCCGTTGCGGCTGGCGAGCGTGTCGGCGAAGCGTCTGACATAACCCTGGTTACCGAACGACTTCGTGTAGCTCAGGTCCGTCTCGCCGAAGGTGATGGAGTCGCCGAGAGCGATGTAGGCGGGAGCCGCCGCAGCTTGCTGGGCGAGGCCCAAAGCTGCGGCGAAGACCGTTGTGCTGAATATAATGTAACGCATGTTGGCTGCCTCCGGGCCTGTTCCACTATTTGGGACAGTGAACATTCCAGTCAGCGTGCCGAAAAGTTTATGGTTCCCCGCAGCGGACGATCACTTACCTGTTCGTGATCGCGTCACCCCACCGTGATCCCGCCTGCGTCCGACAGCACCGTCATCACCCGGCCGCCATCGCTTGCCGAGACCAGCACCATATCGCCGTCGGCCATCATGGCGGCGCCAGCGTCGAAGAAGCCGCGGGCAGCAACCTCCGCTTGCGTGTCGGCGGATGCCTTGTAGTGCCAAAGCGTGAACCCATTGGCGTAGGCGAGAACGGAAAGATTGCGCGTTTCAAACGACATGGCAGGACTCCTGAGCAATGGAGGGGAATGACGTCCTATGACCGATGCAGCACCAGCACCTCGGCCGCTATGCGCGGCCCGGCGACGATGCCGCGCTGGCGCAGTTGCCAATCCAGCCGATCCATCGCCTCGCGCCACAGCCCCCAATCGCAGCGCTCGCGCGGATACGCGGGATTGGGCGCCTGGGCGCGCTCGCCCCACAGCCGCATGATGCGGACGTGCACCAGCTGCACGCGCCGGCGCCGATACAGCCGATCGAGGCAGAGCAGCACGTCTTCCGGCTTGAAACCCCGTGATGTCGGGGACAAGCCGTCGCCATGGCGGCTGGCAAGGCAGGCCAGCGTCCAGTACCAGGCCTCTTCGGCGATTCTGAACGGCTGCAGGTCCGGCTGTGGGGCGACGGGGATGAATACGCTCTGGCACGCGGGGGGCATGGCGGCTCCTCTGGGTGGCGACGCAGGGGGCGTCTAAACCGCGTCCAGTTCGAGACCCATAGTTGTTGTGCTGGGCTGCACGGCGGTCATTCCCATATGGCGGCTTTCTGGTGAAGGTGTCGTCAGAACTGATGTTACGAGTTGATCGTGAGCGCTGGGGTCAGACGCGGGCAGACCTGCGCCGCTTGGCC
>JBBSIT010000171.1:0-7582 GCA_038231995.1 Acetobacterales bacterium
CCGCTCTACGCAGCGCTGAAGGCCCGCGGCTCCATCCGCCACATCCTTGCCCGCCACGTCGAGGGCGCGTCCCACATGGCGGACGGCTACACCCGCGCGAAAGCCGGCAACATCGGCGTGTGCATCGGCACGTCCGGCCCGGCCGGCACGGACATGATCACCGGGCTCTACACAGCGCTGGCGGACAGCATCCCCATCCTGTGCATCACCGGCCAGGCGCCGCGGGCCAAGCTGTACAAGGAGGATTTCCAGGCCGTCGATATCGAGACCATCTCGAAGGGCGTCACCAAGTGGTCGGTATGCGTGCGGGAGCCGGCGCTGGTGCCGATGGTGTTCCAGCAGGCCTTCCACGTCATGCGCTCCGGCCGGCCCGGCCCGGTGCTGATCGACCTGCCGATCGACGTGCAGATGGCCGAGATCGAGTTCGACGACGACACCTACGAGCCCCTGCCCGTCTACAAGCCCGCCGCGTCCCGCCGCCAGGCTGAGCGCGCGCTGGCGATGCTGAACGCCGCCGAGCGCCCGCTGATCGTGGCCGGCGGCGGCATCATAAACGCCGGCGCCTGCGACCTGCTGGTGGAGTTCGCCGAGCTGACCGGCGTGCCGGTGATCCCGACGCTGATGGGCTGGGGCGCCATCCCGGACGACCACCCGCTGATGGCCGGCATGGTCGGCTTGCAGACCAGCCACCGCTACGGCAACGCGACGTTCCTGGAGAGCGACTTCGTGCTCGGCATCGGCAATCGCTGGGCCAACCGGCACACCGGGTCGGTGGACGTCTACACGAAGGGCCGCAAGTTCGTGCATGTGGATATCGAGCCGACGCAGATCGGCCGGGTGTTCGGCCCGGATTTCGGCATTGTCTCGGATGCTGGCGCTGCGCCGCGGAGCTTCATCGAGGTCGCGCAGGAGATGAGGGCCGCGGGCACGCTGCGGGACCGTTCGGACTGGGCAGCCGCGTGCGCGCACCGCAAGGCCAACATGCTACGCAAGTCCCACTTCGACGCCGTGCCGCTGAAGCCGCAGCGCGTGTACGAGGAGATGAACGAGATCCTGGATCGCGACACCTGCTACGTGACGACGATCGGCCTGCCGCAGATTGCCGGCGCGCAGTTCCTGAAGGTGTACAAGCCGCGCAACTGGATCAACTGCGGCCAGGCCGGGCCGCTCGGATGGACCCTGCCCGCCGCCCTCGGCGTGCGCGCGGCGGATCCGGACCGCAAGATCGTCGCGCTGTCCGGCGACTACGACTTCCAGTTCATGATCGAGGAGCTGGCGGTCGGCGCGCAACATAAGCTGCCCTACCTCCACATCGTGGTGAACAACTCGTATCTCGGCCTGATCCGCCAGGCGCAGCGCGGCTTCCAGATGGATTTCGAGGTCAGCCTGGCCTTCGACAACATCAACTCCGCCCCGGACGGGGACGCGGTGCCGGGCTACGGCGTGGACCATGTGGCGGTGGCCGAGGGCCTGGGCTGCAAGGCCATCCGCGTGAAGAGTCCCAACGAGTTCAAGGACGCCTTCGCCCGTGCCCATGCGCTCATGGCCGAGCACCAGGTGCCCGTGGTGATGGAGTTCATCCTGGAGCGGGTGACCAACATCTCGATGGGCACCGAGGTCGATAGCGTGAACGAGTTCGAGGACATCCTGTGCCTCGACCCGACGCTGTCGATCCGCCGCGGCCAGGACATGAGCCCCGCCGAGCCGCCGGCGAAGGTGCTCGAACCCGCCGCGCGCTGACGCCGGCGCGCCGGCGCGGCTACGCCCGATCTATCGACCCAAGCTCCCGCCGTTTGACCCGGCGTGGCGCTGCAGGAGGCCTGCATGCCGACATTCGCCGCCAACCTGACCATGCTGTTCACCGAGATGCCGTTCCTCGACCGCTTCGCAGCAGCCGCGGACGCTGGGTTCAGCGCCGTCGAGTTCCTGTTTCCGTATGACTTCGACAAGCAACGCGTGGCTGACGCCCTGCGAAGCAACGGCCTGCAGCTCGTGCTGCACAACCTGCCGGCGGGCGACTGGGCGGCGGGCGAGCGCGGCATCGCGTGCCATCCCGGCCGGGTCGCCGAGTTCCGGTCCGGCGTGGCCCGGGCCATCGACTACGCGACCGCTCTCGGCTGCCCTCGCCTGAACTGCCTGGCCGGCATCGCGCTGCCAGACGCGGGTGCGGCGCGCGAGACGCTGGTGGGCAACCTGCGCTTCGCAGCCGCCGAGCTGGAGGCGGTGGGCATCGAGCTGCTGTTGGAGCCGGTGAACACGCGGGATATCCCGGGCTTATTCGTCAGCCGGACGGCGCAGGCGTTGGCGATCCTGGACGAGGTCGGGTCCAGCAACCTCAAGCTACAGTACGACATCTACCACGCGCAGGTGATGGAGGGCGACCTGATGCCCACGATGGAGGCCAATCTGGGCCGGATCGGGCATTTGCAGGTTGCCGACAACCCGGGCCGGCACGAGCCCGGCACCGGAGAGATCAACTTCCCCTACCTGTTCCGCCGACTGGACGAGCTGGGATACGCCGACTGGATCGGCTGCGAATACAAGCCGGCCGGCGCCACGGCTGCCGGGCTGGACTGGCTGCGGCCGTACCAGCCCGCGCGGGCTGCCGCCCTCTCCCAAGCCTCCTGAACAGGACGACACATCATGAGCAACATCGGCTTCATTGGACTCGGCATCATGGGCAGGCCCATGGCGGCGCACCTGATCGCGGGCGGGCATACCCTGTTCGTCCACGACCTGGCGCCCGCGCCGCAGGCCCTGCTGGACCAGGGCGCCATTGCCTGCGGCGGCGCCAGGGACGTGGCGCAGCGGGCGGACATCGTGATCACGATGGTGCCGGACACCCCACACGTGGAAGCCGTGCTGTTCGGCAAGGACGGCGTGGCGGAGGGGCTGTCGCCGGGCAAGGTCGTGGTGGACATGAGCTCTATCTCACCGATCGCGACGAAGGGCTTCGCCGCCCGCATCAACGCGCTCGGCTGCGACTACCTCGATGCACCCGTTTCCGGCGGCGAGGTCGGCGCCAAGGCGGCGAGCCTGACCATCATGGTTGGCGGGCCCGAGGCGGCGTTCGCCAAGCTGCAGCCGGTCTTCGAGCTGATGGGCCAGAACGTCACGCTCGTGGGCGGCAACGGCGACGGGCAGACCACCAAGGTCGCCAACCAGATCATCGTGGCGCTGACCATCGAGGCGGTGGGCGAGGCGCTGCTGTTCGCCTCCAAGGCCGGCGCCGACCCGGCGCGCGTGCGCAAGGCGCTGATGGGCGGCTTCGCGGCGTCCCGCATCCTGGAGGTGCACGGCGAGCGCATGGTGAACCGCAACTTCGAGCCGGGCTTCCGGATCGAGTTGCACCAGAAGGACCTTAGCCTCGCTCTCGCCGGCGCGCGCCAGCTCGGCGTCAGCCTGCCCAACACCACGCCCTGTCCGGAGCTGTGCAACGCCGCCGCGGCGGCAGGCGGCGCCGCCTGGGACCACTCCGGCATGGTCCGTGTGCTGGAGAAGCTCGCCTGTCACGAGATCGGCGAGAGCCTGCGCCTGCCGGCCGCGGCCGAGTAGACATGTCGGAGCGCGACCTCCTGCTGCGGATGTTCCAGGCGGCCGTCGGTGCGGCGGCTCCGGGCGGGTGCGTGCCCGGGCATCTGCCGGCGGCGCCGCCGGGCCGGACCGTCGTGGTTGGCGCTGGCAAGGCAGCGGCGGCCATGGCGCAGGCGGTCGAGGCGCACTGGCCGGAGGAGCGCCCGCTTTCCGGCCTCGTGGTCACGCGCTACGGCCACGGGGTCGGCAAGCTGCCGCGCGTCGAGGTGGTCGAGGCTGCCCAGCCCGTGCCGGACGCCGCCGGGCAGGCCGCCGCGGCGCGCATGCTGGAGCTGGTGGCGGGCCTGGGTACGGATGACCTGGTGCTGTGCCTGATCTCCGGCGGCGCCTCCTCCCTGCTGGCGCTGCCGGCGCCGGGCGTGGACCTCGCGGCCAAGCAGGCGGTGAACCGGGCCTTGCTGCGCAGCGGCGCCGGCATCCATGAGATGAACTGCGTCCGCAAGCACCTGTCCGCCATCAAGGGCGGGCGGCTCGCGGAGGCGGCGGCGCCGGCGCAGGTCGTCACGTTGATGATCTCGGACGTGCCGGGGGACGACCCGTCCGTCATCGGCTCCGGCCCCACCGTGCCGGATGCCACTACGCTCGCGGATGCCCGCGCCGTGCTCGCGCGCTACGGCATCGACGCGCCGCCCTCCGTCACGGCCTGGCTGCAGGACCCGGCGGCCGAGACGCCCAAGCCCGGCGACCCCGCCTTCGCCCGGACCAGCACCGTCATGATCGCGACTCCGCAGGCGGGACTCGAAGCCGCCGCCGCCGTGGCGCGCAAGGCTGGCATCGCTCCCGTGATCCTGGGCGACGCGATCGAGGGCGAAGCCGCCGAGGTCGCCCGCGTCATGGCCGGCATCGCCCGGCAATGCGCCGCCCACGGACAGCCCGCCTCGCCCCCCTGCGTGCTGATCTCTGGCGGCGAGACCACCGTCACGGTGCGCGGCAAGGGCCGGGGCGGGCGCAACGCCGAGTTCCTGCTGGCGCTCGCCGTGGCGCTGGACGGCCATCCCGGCATCCACGCCATCGCCTGCGACACGGACGGCATCGACGGCACCGAGGACAACGCCGGCGCCCTGCTAGGCCCGGGCAGCCTCGCCCGGGCGGCGGCGCTCGGCATCAACGCCCGCGACCGGCTGGCCGACAACGACGGCTACGGCTTCTTCGGCGCGCTGGGCGACCTGGTCACGACCGGGCCGACCCGCACCAACGTCAACGATTTCCGCGCGATCCTCATCACCCGAATGGAGGCATGACTCATGCCCAAGCCCGTCACGCCCGCCGCACCAAGATCGTCGCTACCCTCGGCCCGGCCAGCTCGGACCCGGCCACCATCCGCGCCCTGTTCGACGCGGGCGTGGACGTGTTCCGGCTGAACGCCAGCCACGGCACCCATGCCGACCGTGCCAAGCGCTACGCCATCCTGCGCGATCTGGAACGCAGCGCCGCCCACCCCATCGCCGTGCTGATGGACCTGCAGGGACCCAAGCTGCGGGTCGGCGCCTTCGAGGGCGGGAAGGTGGCGTAGCGGGAAGGCGAGGCGTTCCGGCTGGACCTCGACCCCGCCCAGGGCGGCCCGGCGCGCGCCACGATGCCGCACCCGGAGCTGTTCGCAGCACTTGAGCCGGGCACCAAGGTGCTGCTGGACGACGACCGCATCCGCCTGCGGGTGGAGCGCCGCGGCCCGGACTTTGCCGACACGACCGTGGTCAGCGGCGGCGTGCTGTCCGACCGCAAGGGCGTCAACCTGCCCGGTGTGCACCTGCCGCTCTCCGCCCTGTCCCTCAAGGACCGGCAGGACCTGGCCTTCGCGTTAGACCTCGGCGTGGACTGGATCGGCTTGTCATTCGTGCAGCGGCCCGAGGACGTGACGGAGGGGCGCGCGCTGATCGGCGCGCGGGCCGGCATCTTCGCCAAGATCGAGAAGCCGGCGGCCATCCCGCTGCTGCGGGAGATCGTCGCGGCGTCGTACGCGATACATGGTCGCGCGCGGCGATCTGGGCGTGGAGCTGCCGCCGGAGGACGTGCCGGGCTTGCAGAAGCGCATCGTGCGGCTGTGCCGGGCGATGGGCCGCCAGGTGATCGTGGCTACGCAGATGCTGGAGAGCCTGACCCACGCGCACGCGCCCACCCGGGCGGAGGCGTCCGACGTGGCGCACGCGGTGTTCGACGGCGCCGATGCCGTGATGCTGTCGGCCGAGTCCGCGTCCGGCTTCTACCCGGTGCAGGCAGTTTCCATGATGGACCGCATCGGCCGCAAGGTGGAGCGGGAGCCGCTGTATCGCACGGTCATGGACGCCGAGCACCCGCCCGCCGAGGCGACGGAGGCGGACGCGATCACGGCTGCCGCCCGCGGCATCGCCACCACGGTCTCGGCCACCGCCATCGCCACCACGGTCTCGGCCACCGCCATCGCCACCTACACCGTGACTGGCTCCACCACGCTGCGCGCCTCGCGGGAGCGGCCGGAGGTGCCGATCCTGAGCCTGACCACCTGCCAGGCCACGGCCCGGCGGCTGACGCTCGCCTGGGGCGTGCACCCCGTCCACACCGGGGGCGACGAGATCGCCAGCGTGTCGGACATGGTGGCGCGCGCGAGCCGGGCCGCGGTGGCGTGCGGCATGGCTGGGCTGGCGCAGCGGCTGGTGATCACCGCCGGCGTGCCGTTCGGCACTCCCGGCGCCACGAACAGCCTGCGCGTGGTCTCGATCGGACCGGAGAGCATCGCCTGACGCCTTAACACAGAGCACCGGCAGCAAGCGCCGGGCAGGGAGGACGCTATGCTGACGATGCCGTTGCCTGACCAAGCCGTGCTGGCGCGTCGCGCCGTCATCGTCCAGGCGCTCCGCCGCATCGTGCCCGGCGAGGGCGTGATCGACACCGAGCTGGAGCGCCGCGCCTACGAGAGTGACGGCCTGACCGCGTATCGCACGCTGCCCATGGTGGTCGTGCTGCCGAGTACTACCGAGCAGATCGTGCAGATCCTGCACTACTGCAGCGCCGAGGGCGTGAAGGTGGTGCCGCGCGGCGCCGGCACGTCATTGTCCGGCGGGGCGCTGCCGCTCGCGGACGGCGTGCTGCTGGGCCTGGGCAAGTTCAAGCGCATCCTGGAGATCGACGTCGCGAACCGCTGCGCCGTCGTGCAGCCCGGCGTCACCAACCTCGGCATCACCCACGCCGTGCAGGACCTGGGCTTCTACTACGCGCCCGACCCGTCGAGCCAGATCGCCTGCACCATCGGCGGCAACGTGGCGGAGAACTCCGGCGGCGTGCACTGCCTGAAATACGGCCTGACCACGAACAACGTGATCGGGATCGAGCTGGTCACGATGGACGGCGAGATCGTGCGCCTCGGCGGCAAGCACCTCGACAGCTCCGGCTACGACCTGCTGGGCGTGATGGTGGGCTCCGAGGGGCTGCTGGGGGTCGTGACGGAAGTGACCGTCCGCATCCTGCCGAAGCCGCCGGGCGCCCGCGCGTTGCTGATCGGCTTTCCCACCATCGAGGGCGCGGGCGACGCGGTGGCGGCCATCATCGGCGCCGGGATCATCCCGGGCGGGATGGAGATGATGGACCGGCTGGCCGTCGAGGCAGCCGAGGCGTTCGCGCACGCCGGCTATCCGCTGGACGCCGAGGCGCTGCTGATCGTGGAGCTGGACGGCTGCGAGGCGGAGGTGGACCATCTGGTGCTCGCCGTCGAGGCGATCGCGGCCGAGCACGGCGCCGCGACCTGCCGCACGAGCTGCAGCGAGGAGGAGCGGCTGCTGTTCTGGGCCGGGCGCAAGGCCGCGTTCCCCGCGGTGGGCCGGCTCGCGCCCGATTACTACTGCATGGACGGCACCATCCCGCGCAAGCGCCTGGGCGACGTGCTGGCCCGCATGAAGCAGATGGAGGGTCATTACGGCCTGCGCGTCGCCAACGTGTTCCACGCCGGCGACGGCAACCTGCACCCGCTGATCCTCTACGACGCCAACAACCCCGGCGAGCTGGAGCGGGCGGAGGA
>JBBSIT010000172.1:0-7573 GCA_038231995.1 Acetobacterales bacterium
TCGCGGCTGCGGGCATGCGGCGCGCTCAGGGCCAAGCGGCGCAGGTCTGCCCGCGTCTGACCCCAGCGCTCACGATCAACTCGTAACATCAGTTCTGACGACACCTTCACCAGAAAGCCGCCATATGGGAATGACCGCCGCGCAGCCAAGCACGACAACTATGGGTCTCGAACTGGACGCAGTTTAGTAGCCGGTCGGGTCGCTGCGGTTCCACGAGCCCTTGAGCGCCACGATCGCGTCGCCGGCATAGGAGGCCGGCGCCTTGGGTCCCGTCCAGAACACGAAGTCCATCGCCGACGAGTGCGGCTCGAATAGCACGTCGGGCGTGATCGACGCCTGCACCTTGTCCGGCGCCATCGCGGCGAAGCCGGGCTGCGGGTTGGAGCCGGTATAGGCGTACGGCCAGCCGTAGAAGCCGCCGTCCTTGACCCCGGTCAGGTAGTCCGGCACCAGCCGGTCGCCCGCGCCGTCCCGTTCCTGCACCGCTGCCCAGAGCGCGCCGGTGGCGGGGTTGAAGGCGAGGCCGACCGGGTTGCGCATGCCCGAGGCGAAGGTCCGCTGCTCGCGCCCATCAGGCGAGAACACCTGGATCGTCGCCTTCGGCTCGGGCTCGACGCCGATGTTGCCGGACGACCCCACCCCGACATACAGCTGCCCGTCCGGGCCGATCTCGATGTCGCGGTTGGCGTGGCCGGCCGGCATGCCGAACGCGCCCCGGGCGGAGATCAGCGTCTGCCCGTCCATGGTTTGCGGCGTGCGCTGCTCCGGCGGCACGTCCGCGGCCCGGCGCTGCGGCCCGGAGCTCGGGCGCACGGCCTGACTCGGCTGGTAGGGCATGCGCCAGATGCCCTGCTGATCGGTGATGAGGATCTCCCCGTCGCGGTAGGCCAGGCCGTTCGGCCGGTCGAAGCCTGCCGCCCAGCGCTCGACCCAGTCCGCCCGCCCGTCGCCATCCGTGTCGCGCAGCAGCATCAGGTAGCCGCCGGCCTGCATCACCACGAGCAGGTCGCCGTTCGGCAGCACGAGGAGCTGGCGCGGCCCCTCCAGGTTCTCGGCCACCAGCGTCACTTCGAATCCCTCGGGCACGATCGGCTTGCGGTCGCCGCGCGGCACGATGAGCGAGGTGTTGCGCACCGCCGGGGTGTCGTACGGCTTGGGCAGGGCGTCCGGCCGCACCTCGAAGCGCTGGCCGATCGCCTGGTCGGACCCCGGCCGCGCGGCGCCTTGCGCCAGTGCTGCGCCGTGCAGCAGACCGAGGATGGAAGCGGCCGACAGGATGCAACGGAACGTCATGTGACATGCCTCGATGGTGTGGGCGGTGCTCTCCTTAACCAAACCGCTGGTCCGAGGTTCCCCGCCGCGCCGTCCGGCCGCGAAGGTGTCCTGCAACCAATCCGCCGGCCGCCTCGTTCGCGTGATGACGATCTCGCGAGACGCAACCCGGAGCCCCGCATGTCGCAGCAGACCGCAACCCCGCCCGCCTCGCCGCTGCGCTACACCCCGTCCGTCGAGCATCCCGAGCCGGATGAGCGCCAGACCGATGACTCGCTTAACGACACCATGCTGAGCATCAGCGAAACTACCTCCAAGGACGGCGGCCACGCGCTCCGCAGCGTCCACGCCAAGAGCCACGGCCTGCTGCGGGGCGAGCTGCGCGTGCTGGATGGCCTGCCGCCGGTGCTGGCCCAGGGCGTGTTCGCGAAGCCTGGCGCCTACCAGGTCGTCATCCGCCTCTCGACCACGCCGGGCGACATCCTGGACGACAGCGTCTCCTCCCCGCGCGGCATGGTGCTGAAGATCGTCGGCGTCGAGGGCGAGCGCCTGCCCGGCAGCGAGGGCGACGTCACCCAGGATTTCGTCATGGTCAACGGCCCGGCGTTCAATGCGCCGACCGTCAAGAAATTCCTCGGTAGCCTCAAGCTGCTGGCCGCCACCACCGATAAGGCCGAAGGGCTGAAGAAGGTCGCCTCCGCCACGTTGCGGGCCGCGGAGTCGGTCGTGGAAGCGTTCGGCGGCAAGAGCGCCACGCTCGTGAGCCTGGGCGGGCAGCCCGAGACGAACATCCTCGGCGAGACCTTCTACACCCAGGCGCCGCTGCTCTGGGGCCCTCACATGGCCAAGGTCTCCGTCGCCCCTGTCTCGCCGGAGCTGACGGCGCTCACCGACGCGAAGCTCGACTTGAGCGGCAAGCCGAACGGCATCCGCGACGCGGTCGTGGACTTCTTCCAGCGCAACGGCAGCGAATGGGAGCTGCGCGTCCAGCTCTGCACGGACCTCGACGCGATGCCGGTCGAGGCCGCCTCGGTCGAGTGGTCGGAGGACCAGAGCTCCTACGTCGCGGTCGCCCGCAGCACGGTCCCGCCGCAGGAGGCCTGGAGCGAGGCTCGCTCCGCCGCCGTGGACGATGGCCTCGCGTTCAGCCCTTGGCACGGCCTGGCCGCGCATCGCCAGATCGGCTCGATCATGCGCGCGCGCAAGGAGGCCTACGAGATGTCACGCCAGTTCCGCGCCCTGAACAACATGCGGGAGATCGAGGAGCCGCGGACGCTGGACGGCATTCTGGGCTGAGCGGCGCCATCATGGCGCCGGCATCGCTCCCAGCCGCATGGCTGCGTCGATGACGAGGGGCGAGCGGAACGCCTCGTTGTGACCGACGCCGGGAACGACGATGTACTGTGCTGCCACGCCGCGCCGGGTCAGGGCGGCCACGTAGTCCTCGGACAGGCCGGGCAGCGTGTTGTCGTCCGCCGAGCCGGCGAGGGCGACGACCTGCGTCGTGCGCGGCACCTGGGCCGCCCAGTCGGAGGGAGATAGGCTCTCCCGCCACGGGCCGCTGCGGGTCGCGCGCCATCTCGGGATGTCGCAGGGGCAAGAGACGAGCACGGCGGCGTCGGCCAGGCCCGGATAGCGGCCCAGGATGATGCCCGCGGTGGCCGCCCCGCCGCTGTGCCCGATCAGGACGACCCGGGCCGCCCGGTGATGCAGCCGCAAGGTCCGCACCGCGTCGGCCACGCTCGCGATATTCTCTGCCGTGTAGTTGTCGCGCCGCCCGTTGTTGGAGCCGGCCGAGGTGCGGCCCCGGTCGTCGTAGTAGCCCGGCCGGATCAGCGCGACGGCGGTGCCGCCCGCCGCCAGCCGCTCCGCCACCGGATAATGAAAGGTGGACGGCCCGCCCGCCGACGTGTCGCCGTGCAGCACCACGTAAAGGACAGGAGTCGGCGCCGCGGGCGCGAACGTGCGGATGACGAGGCAGCCGCCGCCTCCGGCCACCTCCGTCAGGTTATCCGCCGACTGACAGCCCGGCGCCGGCGCGGCGCAGGCTCCGAGCAGGACCATGAGGGCGACGGGCGCGAGGCGTGCTGCGAGCACCTGCATCATGGCATTGGGCGTCCCCGGCCAGACAGGGAGCTTGCGCGGACGGCCGGGCCGTGTCGAGACTGCTGCGAGGGCGGAACGCCCCAAGGAACTTTCAAGGGGGAAGACGGCACATGAGAGCAGCACTTCTGGCAGGGGTGGCGGTCGCGCTGGCCTTTGCCGCACCGGCATCGGCCGAGATCGCGGTCACCGGCAACGACGGCAAGCGCACGCTGGTCGGCGGCGTCAACACCGTCGTGCAGAACCCGAAGCCCGACACGCTGTCGGTCATCGACCTGTCCGGCCGTCAGCCGCGCCTGGTGACGGAGATCGAGGCGCCGCACTCCGTGGTCGGGCCGCCGGACTCGGTCGCGGTCAGCGCGGACGAGCGCCTCGCTCTCGCCACCTCCGCCGAGAAGCTCGACCCGGCGGACGCGACCAAGACCATTCCCGACAATCGCCTCTCAGTCGTCGACCTCAGCGCCAATCCGCCCCGCGTGACACAGACCTTGGAGGTCGGCCTCGGTCCGTCCGGAGTGTCGATCAACCGCGCCGGCACGCTCGCGCTGGTCGCCAATCGCAACGCCGGCACGGTGAGCGTGCTGCGCATCCAGGGCGGCCAGGCCTCGGTCATCGGCACGGTCCCGATCGGCCCGGCCAACACCGGCGTGTCGCACGCGCAATTCACGCCGGACGGGCGCCACGCGCTGGTCACGCGCGACAACGACAGCATCGTCTCCGTGCTCGGCATCGACAACGAGACGGTGACGAAGCTCGACCGCGACATGACGGCGGGCGTCCGGCCCTACAGTGCGTCCGTCACGCCGGGCGGTGGCTGGGCGGTGGTGGGCAATGTCGGCCGCAGCGCCAACAACACGGGTGACCAGGATACGGTCAGCCTGATCGACCTGTCGCACGAACCCTTCCACGTCGTGGATACCGTCTCGGTCGGCACCACCCCGGAAGGCGTGATGGCGAGCCCGGATGGGCGGCACGCCGTGGTGGTGGTGCACAACGGCACCGGCCGCCCAACCGGCGACCCGTTGCGCGGCAAGGCGCAGGTGAAGCTGCTGAAGGTCGAGGGCGGCAAGATCCGCGTCGTCGGCGCGGCCAATGCGGGGGACTGGGTGCAGGGCATGGGCTTCTCGCGCGACGGGCGCACCTTGCTGATCGGCAACATGGCCGACCGCACCGTGGGCGTCTATCGCATCGAGGGCGACCGCATCACCGACACCGGCCACCGCATCGCGGTGAGCGGCGGCCCGGCGGCGATCGGCACCGCCGCTCCGGCGGCAGCTGCGCGCCCGGCCGCGAAGCGGTAGCCTACGCGGCGAACCGGGCGAAGCGGAACGGCGCCGGATCGACAACGGGCGGCGCGCCGGCAACGAGGTCGGCGGCCAGCCGGCCCGCGCCCGGCCCGGTGCCGAAGCCGTGGCCGGAGAAGCCAGTGGCGAGCACCAGGCCGGGCAGGCTGTCCACCGTCGAGATCACCGGCACGGCATCCGGCGTCGCGTCGATCAGCCCGGCCCAGCGCTGCTCCACCTGCGCCTCGCGAAAGGCGGGGAAGGCGCGGCCGAGGGCGGCGAGCCCTTCGTCCAGGATGCTGCGCGACGGCTCCGGGTCCAGCACCCGGATCTGCTCGAACGGCGTCACCTCGTCGGCCGCCCAGCGCCGGGCCAGCCGCGCTTCCTCGATGAAGCGCCGCCCGACGCGGAAGCGCAGCTCGTGGCGCTGCTCGCGGAGCGCCGGCAGGAAGCTCGGCAGCAGGCGAAAGCTGTCGGGCACGAGGTCGGCGATGCTCGCGCCGCGCCGGGCGACCGTGTAGCCGCCATCGAGGCGCTTGCGGAAGGCGAAGTCGGCGCCGCCCGCAGCCACCTCCGGCGCGCCCTTGAGCGGCTTGGTCCGCAGCACGGACCCGAGCAGCTTGAGCTGCGGCAAATTGATCCCGAGATTGCCGCAGAACAGCCGCGACCAGGCGCCGCCGGCCAGCACGACCGAGGCGCAGGCAATGCGGCCGTGCTCGGTAACGACGCCTGCGACGCGCCCGCCCTGCACTTCGATCGAGCGCACGGCGCAGCCGGTCAGGATCGTCGCGCCGTGGCGCCGGGCGGCAGCGGTGATGGCAGGCGCCGCGCGCTGCGGCTCGGCGCGGCCGTCGCTCGGCGTGTGCAGCGCGCCGGCGAAGCGGCGCCCGGCGCCGGGCAGCACGCGGTCCACCTCGTCCGGCCCGAGCAGGCGGGTGTCGAGCTGATACTGCCGCGCGTGCTCCATCCAGGCCTCGTTGTCGGCCTCCTGCCGCGGCGTGTCTGCAAGGTAGACGACGCCGGCCTGGCGGAACCCCGTCTCGGCGCCGGTCAGCTCGTTCATGCCGCGCCACAGCCGCAGGCTCTCGATGCCGAGCGGGATCTCGCGCGGGTCGCGCCCCATGACCCGGCACCATCCCCAGTTCCGGCCGGACTGCTCGGCGCCGACCTGCCCCTTCTCGCACAGCACCACCGGGATGCCGCGCTGGGCCAGGAACAAGGCGGCGCAGACCCCGATGATGCCGCCGCCGATCACGACGACCTCGGTGCGCTGCGGCAGCTCCGTGTCGGTGGCGACAGCGTCCAGTGGCGGCAAGTTCAATGTCATGCGATCTCCGATCTACTCGCCCCGCCGCACGCGGCCGACCGGGACGAAACCCGGTCCGTTATCCGTGCTGACCTGCAGCCATTCCATGCCCTGGTACGTCACGGAGCGCTGGACCGTCACGCGCGCGCCGGCCTGCAGCGTGGCGAGCACGATGGCGTCGGGCCGCATGTCGCTGCGCAGCTCGGTGCCGGCGACCAGGACCGTGCCCGACCACTCCGACGGCTGGCGCACTTCCCGCGCGACTCCGCCGGTGCTGAACATCGCGGTGCCGGATGACGAGGCGTCCTCGTGCGGCGCCGGGGCAGGGGCCGGAGCGCTGGACGCCAGCGGCAGCGGCGCAGCGGCTTGGCGTGGCGGAGGACCGGACGCGTTGAACAGCAGCAGGGCGGCGATGCCCGCGCAGGGCAAAATAACCAGCAGCATCGCGAGGGCGATGCGCAGGCGGCGCCCCTTGCCAGCCGTGCCGCGCATCGCCTCGGCCAGCGCCGCCTCCGCCCGATGCCGCCGCGCGTCGGCCCGGGCGGCGTGCTGCTCAGCGTGGCGCATCGCGGCGCGGGCGGCCTCGATCTCTTCGGATGGCGGACCAGCCAAGCGGTCGGCCAGGTCGTTCGCGGAGAGGTCGTTCTGTGCGAGGTTGGTCTGCAGATTGCGCCGGGCGTTGTCGGCCTCCTGGTCCTGGTCGGAGGCGAGCATGCGCAGCAGCTTGCGCAGCCGCTCCTGGAACTCGGGATCGGAGAACGGGTCCGCCATCAGCAGCCCGCCGGCGGCGTCGGATCGAGCGCGAAATGCAGCAGGCAGGCGCCGAACTGTGTGCTGAATTTCGCGCTTCCGCCGGCGCCATGCCCGTTCAGGCCCTCGGGCCGGTCGATCAGCAGCAATCCGCCCGTGCGCGGCCGCAATCGCTCCATCAGGCGGGTACGGTCGTCGGCGTCGATCATGTAGGTGTCCTCGCGGAACTGCACGAAGGCGACGCGCGTGCGGCTGGCCGGGATGCCGGAGACGAGGGCGCGCAGATCGTCGTTCTGAGCCATCAGGTTGGTGCTGCCGCCCGTGCCGTGCGCCGCCGCAGACACGGCGATCACCACGTCGGCAAGGTTCAGCTCCTCAAGCGCCTGCAGGCTGTTCCACCCGCCGCGGGACTGCCCGCCCGCCACCACGGCCCGGTAGCCGCGCCGGCGCAGCTCGGCGATGCCGTCCCGCAGCCAACCCGCGGCCCGGTTGGCGTCGTCCGCGTTGGGGTGGCGGTCGAAGCGGACGACGTCGAACCCAGCGTTGTTGAACAGCCGCACATGCGGCTGCGGCTGCAGGCCGCGGCTGTCCTGAAGGAGGCCGCGGCCGTGCGACCAGATGTAAACGCCTCGCGCCGCCGCCGGTCCGCGCCAGATGTAGCGCTGGTCCGGGGCGAACTCGTAGTTGATCGAGGAGATCAGCGGGCCGGGCGACGGAGGCGAGGCTGCCTGGCGGCCGGGCCAGACGATATCGAGGTTCTCGGCATACAGGGCGCATCCTTCCCCGCCGCGCTCCCGGCATATGTCCAGCGCACGGGCGCGCGCCTGGTCCAGCGTTCCCGCCCCGCCGGCCCAGCCCA
>JBBSIT010000173.1:0-7572 GCA_038231995.1 Acetobacterales bacterium
GCAGCGGCAACGGCTGCTCGATCACCCCCATCGCGAGCAGCGACTTGTTGATCACGCCGTTGCGCCCCAGCAGCACCATCCAGGCGTAGGTCCGCACGAGCACGCTGGTCCAGAGCGGCAGCATGATCATCAGGAAGCCGGCAACGCGCCACCGCCGGGTCGTCGTTGCCAGGAACCACGCCACGGGATAGCCCAGCAGCAAGGTGAGCGCGGTCACGGTGGCTGCAATGCCGAAGGTGAGCGCGAACACGTCCACGTAGAGCGGCTCCGTTAGCGCCCGGGCGAACCAGCGGGTCGAGCCGCCGGACAGGCTGAGCGCGAGCAGCCGGATGACGGGAACCGCGAAGAACACCAGGAACAGCAGCAGCGCAGGTGCTGCGAGCAGCGCCAGGTTGAGCTGCGTGCGGCGGCGGAGCCGGGCGGCCGCGCCCATCTAATCCAGCCGCAGCAAGTGGACGTCCTCGGGCGCGAGGCCGACGGCGAATGTTTGACCCACGCCGGGGAGGGGCGAGGCGCGGCCCGAGGCGAGCCGCACCAGCATCTCCGAGCCGCCGTCGAGCCGAAGGCGGTACTTGTGTGCGCTGCCGACGTAGACGATCTCGATCACCACGCCGCGCACCACGTTCGGCCCGTCCATCGCCGGCGTGAAGCGTTCCGGGCGGATCAGCGCGCCCACCCGGGTCCCCGCGGCCCAGTCGCCCGCCGCCTCCAGCAGCAGCCCGCAGTCGAGCGCGATCCGCACGCATCCGGCCGAGGCAGCGTCGACGGTGCCGGGCAGCAGATTGCTCTCTCCCACGAAGTCGGCGACGAAGGCGTTGTCGGGATGGTCGTAGATCTCGGCCGGCGATCCCACCTGCTCCATCCGGCCGCGGTTCGGGATCGCGATGCGGTCGGACAGCACCAGCGCCTCCTCCTGGTCATGGGTGATGAAGATCGTGGTGAGGCCTAGGCGCCGCTGCAGCCTGCGCACCTCGAGCTGCATCTGCTCGCGCAGCTTGCGGTCGAGCGCGCCGAACGGCTCGTCGAGCAGCAGCAGCGCGGGCTCGAATACGATGGCCCGGGCCAGCGCCACGCGCTGCTGCTGCCCGCCGGAGAGCTGGCGCGGCAGCCGGTGCTCATACCCGGCCAGGCCCACGAGCTGCAGCGCGTCCGCCGCGCGTTGCACGATGTCCGCACGGGACCGCCGGCGCATCTCCAGCGGAAACGCCACGTTGCCGGCCACCGTCATGTGCGGGAACAGGGCGTAGTTCTGGAACACCATGCCGATGCCGCGCTGGGCCGGGCGGGCGAGCGTGACGTCCTGTCCGCCGAGGAGGACGATGCCCGCCTCCGGGATCTCGAACCCGGCGACCACCTTCAGCAGCGTCGTCTTGCCCGAGCCGCTGGGTCCGAGCACGGTCAGCAGCTCGCCGGGCTGGACATCCAGGCTCACCCCGTCGAGCGACTGAACGGGCCCATACGCCTTCGCGACGTCACGGATCTGCAGCCTGGCGCCCGCCGTGGCCCTCAGGTCCGCAGCAGCCACTTGTTCCAGCGCTCGATCGCGCCGGCGCCGTTCTCCGCCCACCAGCGGTCGTCGATCCAGAACTGCTTCGCCAGGTTGTCCGGCGCAGTCGGCAGATGCGGCAGCACCTTGGGGTCGATCAGCTTGGACGTCTCCGGGTTCAGCCCGGGGTAGCCGAGCGCGTTGGCGTAGATCGCCTGGCCCTTCGCCTCAGTCATCAGAGCCAGGAGCTTCTGTCCCCAGTAGGCGTCCTTCGCGCCGCGCGGGATCACGAACGTGCCCTGCTTCAGCGCGCCCTGGGTCCAGTCGATGCCGACCGGCGCTCGCTTCTGCATCAGGTCGAAGAAGCGACCGTTCCAGCCGGTGGCATACGTCACCTCCTTGTCCAGCAGGAGCTGCGCCGGCTGCGCGCCTGTCGTCCACCAGACCGAGATGTGCGGCTTGATCTGGTCCAGCTTGCGGAAGGCTCGGTCGAGGTCGAGCGGATACAGCTTGTCCGCCGCCGCGCCATCGGCCAGCAGCGCGAACTCCAGGTTGTCCACGGGGTGGTTGCGCAGCGAGCGGGGGCCGGGGAAGCGCACGACGTCCCAGAATTCGGCCCATCCCTTCGGCTGGGCGCCGTCCCGCACCGCATCGGTGCGCCAGCCCAGGATGGTCGAGTAGACGGAACCTGCGAACACTGATTTCGCGCGCGCCGCCTCCGGGAACATCGAACGATCGACGATTGCATCATCAATCGGCTGCACCAGCCCGAGGTCCACGGCGCGGATGGCGTCCTGGCCGCCGATCTCGGTCACGGCCCACTCGACGTTGCCGGAGTCCACCATCGCCCGCAGCTTGCCGAAATCGACCGGGCTGGTCTCGACGACTCGAATCCCGTAACGGCGCTCGTACTCGTCGAAATACGCGCGGCGCATCCAGGTGCCCATGGCTCCCCCGGAGTCGTTCACCACGATGCGGTCCGGCTTGGCCGGCTCCGCCGCGCGGGCGGGCCTGGTCGCAGCCGCCAGTCCTGCTGCGGCGCCGAGGCCAAACTGCCGGCGCGACAGCGCCGGAGTGGATCGCGAACGAGACGTCATGGCAACGCTTCCCCATGCAACGTTTGTCGAGCTTGCCGGCAATGTTGGCGTAGCGTCTGCGTGTCCGCCATAGGTTTCTTCAGGTCCGGCCTCGCAGAGCCGGCCGGACCGACGCTCCTACGGCGGGCTCAGGAAGTCGATCGATGACAACACCTTGCGAGCGGCTTGAAGGATAGCCTGAACGGAGTTCGTGTCGTCGGCGAGCCGATGGATCAGGCAGACGCGCGCGCCTCCGACGGGGGGCGTCGGGGAGAGCGCCTGCACCGCTCCGTCGCTGAGCGCCTGCTCGATCATCTTCGTGGGCAGGAAACCGACCGCCACGCCGGCGACGACCAGCTGGGCGATCACGGCCACGCTGCTGCAGATGTCGAGCCGCCCAGGCTCCAGGCCGGCGGTCCGGAACCACTCGGCGATCTGCCGGTACATAGCGGATGGATGGGGGTTGCTGATGATCGGCACCTGGCGCAGTTCGGAGGGGCTGATGCCCGGGCCGAGCTCCCAGGACGGCGCTGCCGCCCACGTCGTCTGCTGGACGCCAAGTGGGATGAGTCGCAGCCGGGGGTTGCCGAACGGATTCACGACGAACGCCAGGTCGAGCTCGTGGTCCTCGACCGCCCGCTCGAGGTCGGAGCTCATCGCCACCACGAGCTCCAGCCGGAGCGCTGGATAGTCCTGGCGCAGCGCGCGAAGGAGGGTCGGCAGGGCGACGAGCGCGAAGGTCTCGGCGACCCCGACCCGGGCGACGCCGCTCACCTCGTCCCGTCGCCCGCGGTCCCCGATCGCCGCGACCTCGTCGAGGACGGTGGCCGCGTGGGCCACGAGCGTCTCCCCGTCATGCGTCGGACGCAATCCGCGGCCGGCCCGCTCGAACAAGGCGGTCCCAAGCCGTGCCTCCAGATCCCGCAGCCGGAGTGACACGGTAGGTTGCGCGAGGTTGAGTTGCCGAGCCGCCATCTGCACGGAACCCAGCCGGGCCACCCAGAAGAACGCCTCAAGCTGAGCGAGGGTGATCCGCATGAGACATTTGAGATTCAAATGAGTTCGCGTTCAAGAAACAAATTAGGCCGCCGCGGGCAATGTGATCTAGCGTTCCTGTCCTGTGACGCCGGCCGGGGAGGGTACGATGAGAGCATGGAGCGTCGGAGCGGGCCTGCTCCTGGCTGTGTTGGCCATCTCGGCGCACAGTGCCGCGCAGGATTTGCCGAAGGTCGATCTTAAGGTCTCGGGAGGCAACCAGACCCAGAACCTGTTCCGTTACATCTACAAGCCGTTCTTCACCAAGGAGCTGGCGGAGCGGTCGGGCGGCGCCGTCACCACGACGTTCGGATCGCTCGAGGAACTCGGCATGCGCGGCCCCGAGGTGCTGCGCCTGCTGCGCCAAGGGGTGTTCGATATCTCGGAGGGCACGCTCAGCTACATGGCCGGGGAGGACCCGCGGTTCGACGGCCTCGACCTGCCCGGCGTCACCCTCGACCTCGACATGCAGCGCAAGGCGGCCGACGCTTTCCGGCCGGTGCTGACCAAGGTACTCGCGGAGAAGTTCAACACGAAGCTGCTCAGCATGAGCCCGGTGGCGCTGCAGGTGTTCTACTGCAAAGGCAGGATCGAGGGCCTGGCGTCGCTGCAGGGCAAAAAGGTCAGGACCTTCAACCGGGCGATGTCGGACCTCGTCGAGGCGGTCGGCGCGTCCACGATCAACCTGCCGTTCGCCGAGGTGATCCCCTCGATGCAGCGCGGCGTGGCGGAGTGCGCCATCACCGGCACATCGGCCGGCAACACGGCCCGGTGGTGGGAGGTCAGCGACCACCTCTACACGCTGCCCATGGGATGGTCGATGACGTTCTTCGGCGCCAACCTCAGGAACTGGGAGAAGCTCGACCCGCGCACGCGGGCGTTCCTTGAGACGCAGTTCGCCGACCTGGAGCGCCGCATGTGGGACCAGGTCAGGACCGACATCCAGGACGGGATCAACTGCAACACCGCCAAGGGCGAGAAGGACGGCATCGTCGCCAACCCGCCGATGACGCTCGTGGCGGTGTCCGAGGCCGATAAGGCGGCGGCGCAGCGGATTTTGCGCGAGCGCGTGCTCGTCGATTGGGCGCGGCGCTGCGGGGCCGAGTGCGCCAGGCAATGGAACGAGACCGTAGGCAAGGTCGTGGGCGTGGAGGCCGTCGCCCGGTGAGCTCGGCGCCGGACCGCGTCCACGATGCCGTGGCGGCGATCTCGCTCTGGATGGCCCGCGCCGGGGGCTGCCTGCTCCTCCTGGTCTCCGTCCTGATCTCCATCGAGATCCTGGCCCGGAAGTTGTTCCTGCTGCCGTTCGGCATCGGGACGGAGCTGTCGGCCTACGCGCTCGCGATCGGGGCGAGCTGGTCGTTCGCCTACGCGCTGCTCCATCGCGCCCATGTCCGCATTGACGTGCTGCGCAACCTGCGTCCCCCGGCCCTGCAGGCCTTGCTCGACTTCCTCGCGCTGCTGTCGCTCGCGGCGCTGGCACTGGTCCTGACCTGGTACGCCTACGACACGGCCGAGACCTCCTGGGCGCTCGGCGCGCGCGAGAACACCACGCTCGGCACGCCGCTCATCATCCCGCACGGGCTCTGGCTCGCCGGCCTCGCCTGGTTCGCGCTGGTCTGCCTGGAGCAGCTGGCCGTGGCCCTGCTCGCGTTCGCGCGGGGCGGCGTGCTGGCGCTGATCCAGCACGCCGGCCCCGCTGCCATGGAGGAGGAGCTCGGGGACGTGCTGGCGCTGGCCGATCCGCCGCTAGCGGGCGCGAGGCCGCGATGACGCCAACTTCGCTCGGACTGCTGCTGCTGTTCCTCGGGCTGAGCCTGCCCGTCGCGGCCGCCCTCATGCTGCTCGCCTTGAGCCTCGGTCAGCTCTTCGCGAAGCTACCGGTCCACCTCGCGATGGGCGAGATCGTCTGGTCGGCGTCCAGCAACACCCTGCTGGTCAGCGTGCCGCTGTTCATTCTCCTCGGCGAGATCCTGCTCCGCTCCGGGATAGCGGACCGGCTCTATAACTCGATGAGCCAGTGGCTGGCCTGGCTGCCCGGCGGCCTGATGCACGCCAACATCGGCGCGTGCATGGTATTCGCCGCCACCTCCGGATCGAGCGTCGCGACGGCCGCGACGATCGGCACCGTGGCGACGCCTGTGATCAAGAAATACCAGTATGGCGAGCGGCTATTCCTGGGATCGCTGGCCGCCGGCGGCACGCTCGGAATCCTGATCCCGCCGTCGATCAACCTCATCATCTACGGCTGGCTCACCGAGACCTCCGTCCCGCAGCTCTACCTGGCGGGGTTCGTGCCGGGCATCGTCCTCGGCCTCATCTTCATGGCGACGATCGTGCTGTGCTGCCTCGTCCGTCCGGAATGGCGCGGCGTCGCGATCGAGTCGAGCTGGGCGAGCCGCGTCGAGAGCCTGGGGGGCCTGCTGCCGCCCTTCGCGATATTCCTGATCGTGATCGGAAGCATCTACGCGGGCTTCGCGACTCCCACCGAGTCCGCGGCGCTCGGCGTCGTCACGGCGCTCGGGCTGGCGGCAATCAACCGCCGGCTGACCTTCGCCATGCTCCTTCAGGCGCTCGACGGCACGATGCGGACCACCGGCATGATCATGCTGATCGTGGCGGCCGCCTGGTTCCTGAATTTCGTGCTCTCGGCGATTGGGCTCGTGAACGCGCTCAACAGCTTCATCACCGGCCTCGGGCTGAGCCCGGCCAGCATGCTTGGCGCCATCATCGTGTTCTACCTCGTGCTCGGCTGCTTCATGGAGCCGCTGCCGATGATGATCGTGACCGTGCCGGTGGTCACGCCGGTCATCGTGCAGGCGGGCTACGACCCGGTGTGGTTCGGCATCATGATCGTCCTGCTCTGCGAGACCGCCATGATCACGCCGCCGGTGGGAGTGAACCTCTACGTGGTGCAGGGCGTGCGCGGCCGCGGCTCGATCAGCGACGTCATCCTGGGGGTGATCCCGTTCATCGCGAGCCTCGTGCTGATGATCCTGCTCATCATCGCGGCGCCGGGCATGGTCCTGTGGCTGCCGCGCCTGTTCGGCATGCATTGAGCGGCCCGTTCAACAACGTCCCACCCGGTATTGAGGAGATGCGCCGATGGCTGAGCCGAGAGTCGTCGAGTTGCGCGGCAAGCGCATCGAGATCAGCGACGCGGATCGCGCCCGGCTGCTCGACGAGATGCCCGAGATCGCCTGGATCGAGGACGCGGAACTCAGGCGGAACGTGACGGACGCGTGGGTCGCCGCGGTCGGATCGAGCAGCCTCTCGCGCATCTCGGACATGAAACCGTCAGGCAACTACGACTCGCGCCCCCTGCGGCACGGCACCCAGGCCGACCACATCCGCTCGGTCACCCGTCTCGCGCTCAAGATCGCCGAGGAGATGGCCGGCCTGTTCCCCGGCTTCTCGTACGACCGCGACATCCTGATCGCCGGCTCCATGTGCCACGACATCGGCAAGGTCTGGGAGTTCGATCCGGAGAACGTGCGGCGCTGGAAAGCAGACCCGCGCGCGACCGGGATGCCGTCGCTCCGTCACCCCGGCTACGGCATCCACATCTGCCTGACGCTGGGATTGCCCGAGACGGTCGCGCACATGGCAGCGGCGCATTCCGGCGAGGGCGAGCTCCTCGTCCGGAGCCTCGAGAACACGATCCTCCACTGGGCCGACTACACGTTCTGGCAGGTCGTGGACGCGGGCAACCAGTTCGCCGATCAGGACCCCTGGCTCGAGGGCCTGATGGACGGACGCAGCCGGCGCCCACGGTAGGAGCGGGCTGAACGGCGTCGATCCGCGGGCCTGCTTCTCGTCCATATAGAAGACACGACGTAACTGCCAACCACCTCCCGGATAGCCTGCGGTGAGTCCCAAGGGCCACAGGTAGCAGTTTTTTTCTGGAGCGCGTTGATTGTGCTGGCGTGTCTGGCCCGGCCATGAGTCAAGACTGGGGTGGACAAGACCCCGACC